>DASXUA010000738.1:0-8302 GCA_036505095.1 Phycisphaerae bacterium | reverse complement strand
AACGACCTCTGGCGCAAAACTATTTTCGGAAGCTCGGCCTTCAACGCACACATCGCAAAACTCGCCAAGCCCGCCAGAACCCTCCTGCTCCACGCCCTTGCCGCTGCCGCGTGAGGGCGCGAAAATGGCAAAAGTCGAGCTAATACCGCGTCACGTTCGGATTTCGGTAGCGCCTTGAGCGCGGTCACAAACACATCGGCGGTGGCCTGGGCTCTTGTCATTTGAGTTCTAAGACTGCCACAAGCGATCGCACTCCCCATCTGCGGGTGCTCGAAGCAACTTCGGGTTCCGAGCACCGTCCCGCATGCACTTGATCCCGTCGGGCCGTCTCTCTACGCTAGCGCGCTATAGTTTGATCGTGACCGTCTTGACTTCCGTGTACTGCTGCAGGCCGTATTCGCCCAGCTCGCGGCCGATGCCCGACTGCTTGAACCCGCCGAACGGGGCGGCCGCGTCGAAGACGTCGTAGCAATTGACCCACACGGTGCCGGCGCGGACGCCGTTGGCCACCGCGTGCGCCTTGGTGATGTCGCGCGTCCAGACCGCGGCTGCCAGGCCGTACATCGTCTGGTTGGCGCGCTTGATCACGTCGTTGATATCCTTGAACTTGATGATGCTCATCACCGGCCCGAAGATCTCTTCCTGGGCGATCTTCATCTCGTCCTTCACATCGGCGAAGACGGTGGGCTCGACGAAGAAGCCGCGGTCGCCGGCGCGGCCGCCCCCGGTCAGCAACTTGGCGCCTTCGCGCTTGCCGGCTTCGATGTAGCTCATCACCTTGTTGAATTGATCCTTGTCGACCTGCGGGCCCTGCTCCGTGTCGGCCGCGAACGGATCGCCGACCTTGCGCTTCTTCGCCCGCGCCACGCTCTTTTCGACGAATTGATCGTAGACCTTCTCTTCCACGAACAGCCGCGAACCGGCGCAGCAGCACTGGCCCTGATTGAAGAATAGCGCGAAGTGCGCCCCCTCGACGGCTTGATCCAGATCGGCGTCGGCGAACACGATGTTGGGACTCTTGCCGCCCAACTCCAGCGTAATGCGCTTCAGATTGCTCTTGGCGGCGTTCTCCATGATGAGATGTCCGACTTCGGTCGAGCCAGTGAAGGCCACCTTGTCGACATCCATATGCTTGGCAATTGCCGCGCCGGCCGTCGGGCCGTAGCCGGGCAGGATGTTCACGACCCCAGGCGGAAAACCGGCTTCGAGAATCAGCTCACCGACGCGCAGCGCGCTCAGCGGCGTCTGCTCGGCCGGCTTGAGGATGACTGTGTTGCCGCACGCCAGCGCCGGTGCCAGCTTCCAGGCCTGCATCAGCAGTGGGAAATTCCACGGGATGATCTGGCCGACCACGCCTACCGGTTCATGCAACGTGTAGCAGAAGAACGGCCCGTTGATCGGGATGGTCTTGCCGTGGATCTTGTCGGTCCAGCCGGCATAGTAGCGGTAGCAGGCGATGGTGAGGGGCACGTCCGCCGTGCTCGCGTCCTTGTACGGCTTACCGTTGTCGAGGCTCTCCAGGCGGGCCAGTTCGTCGGCATTCTGCTCGATCAGGTCGGCCAACTTATTGAGTACCTGGCCACGCCGTGAGGCCGACCATTTGCGCCACTTGCTGCCCGGCTCAAAAGCCGCCCGGGCGGCCTTGACCGTCCGATCGACATCCGGCGCATCGGACTCGGCCACCTGCGCGATCGTGTCGCCAGTGGCCGGGTTGATCGTCTCGAAGGTCTTCCCGCTGGCCGAGTTGCACCACTCGCCATTGATCAGCAGTTTCGTGGGTCCGATCTTGACTTTTGGGGATGGGGTCATCGTTGCCGTTGCCATGTTTCACCTCGCTATCCCGGCGCACCGGGATGGGTCTATGAACGACCGCCGCCTCCGGGCGGTGGATTCTTCCGCAGTCTTTGCCAGCGCCTCCGCAGTCATATCCATGCTGCCCCGGTCGGGAGGTTATGTCAACGTAGGGAAGGGCGAAGCTCCTGCCGAGCCGTCGCTCACCGGCGGTCTCGTTCGCCGATTTGGCGTCTTGGCGGGAGTCTCGCCCATCTACGCTACAGGCGCTCCACGGCCGTCAGCGTCGACCGCCGCAGCCTGCGCACGTGCGTCCGGACCATTTCGGCCACCTGCTCGGGCTCGCGGATGCCTTCCAGCACGACGTCCTCGTCGGAGACATCCGTCGAAGCCAACTCGACGTTGCCCAGCCCGAAGAACCGATCCAGCAGGGGCTTACGCACCCGAACATCGTCGATCCGCAGCAGTTCCGATTGATCGATCGTCTGCCCGAGGATGCCGCGCGTGAAGATCAGACGTTGTGACGTCAGGCGATACTGGATGCCATGAATCTTCCATGCGACGCTGCCGGCGAAAATCACGCCCGAACCGAGCAGAATGAGCAGGTAGCCCCAGAACGGCACGCCTCCGCCCGTTATCAGGGCGATGAGGGAAATGACCACAACCGTCAATACGATGCCGACCGCGAGCCGTCCCGCGAAATGCCCCCAAGCCGGACGACCGGACCAAAGGTCGCGCTCCGGCTCGTCGGGTTGGGCCGCAATCCAGGCCGACGGGGTGCCCGCCCGACTCGGACTGCCGGCCGCCATTCCGGGCGGATGCGCGGCGGCGTCGGAAGACCCCGCAGGCCCGGTTTTCGGATGATCCGTTGGCTCGTTGGGTGCGCCCATGACTCGTCCACAGCGGTTTCTACCGGCCGCCTCCAAGGGAGTAATTTACCGCCTCGAAAAGCTTCCGTCAGGCCGCAATTTTGTGGCTTGACAATCCTACGGGCGCTTCTAAGAATCTGCGGGCCTGCGGGACGGCCCGATGCATTTCGATGCCGTTTGAGCCAAGCATCGAGCCGTTGCGGCGCCCGGTTCGTTTGCTGCATGCGTGGGGGCAAGTGAATCGCAGGGCTCGGTTTCTCTCAAGCGTGTGTTCATCGGGTCGCCGGGTCAGCACGACATTCGGGTCAGGCTCTCCCCAATGCGCGCGGTTCGGAGATCGCGATAAAACTCAATCCGATCGGTCACACCAATGCGAGGGCAACGCCCATGTTTACCAGGAACGAGGAAATGGATCCATTGGAGCTGGCGGACGACGTGCACCCTGAGTTTGTGCCGGTGATCTTCGCCAAGGATCGCGCCGAGGCCGAAGACTATCGCTGCCTGCTGGAAGCGCAGGACATTCCCACCCTGGTGGGAGCGGACGGCGTGCGGGCGACGGCTTGCCTGGACCGGGCGGTTCCGGTGCTGGTGGCCGACGCCTGGCACGATCAGGCCAGCGGTATTGTGGCCAGCGCCGAGCGCGACGCGCTGCGCGCCGACTACGGCGACGACGAGGAAGACGAGGACGAGTTCGAGGACGACGACGACGATGATGAGGATGATGACCTGGACGACCTCGACGAAGATTTCGACGACGATGAGGACGAGTTGGACGAAGATTTCGACGATGAAGAATAAGGCATCGTCGCGATCGCTATCGGACCTCGCGGCCGGCAGGAACCTCCCATGATCGACGAATACAAAGGACCCGATCGGCGCCAGAATGGCGTTGACCGCCGCGAACGGCGCCAGGTATCCGACCGCCGGACGGGGCTGGATCGCCGCCGCGGACCGGGCCGGCGGCGCGGCGAGGTCCGAAAAGCAGCCGAGGAGGGTGAAATCACCGGCGAGCTGCTGGAATTTCTGAGGGCGATCGACGAATATAAGACGATTAACGGCCGGCCGTTCCCGAGTTGGTCGGAGGTGTTCGAGATCGTCAAGTTTCTGGGGTATCGCAAAGTCGCCGAGCGCGCCGCGCACATAAACGCCGCGGTCAACGAGGATCCCAGCTCCTCCGCCACGTAGCGCCGGCATCTTGTCCGGGACAAGATCGGTTGTCCCGGACTTGCAGCCGGCCCGTCCGTGAGCACGATGATGTCCGCTTTCGATCAAGTCATCGTTCTGCTCAAGCTCTTGTGCTACGTGGCGCCCGTCGCGCTGTACTTCATCACGCTCGGTCTGGTCAATTCGCAATCGACGCCGCGGCTGGTCAGCGCGCGCGGCGATTTCCTGGCGCTCTCGATCGCGTTGTCGCCGCTGCTGGTGGCCCCGATCCCGATGCTCTGGGCGCGCGGGCTCGCCTGGGTGCTGCCCATTTCCACGGCCGCGATCGCGCTGGGCCTGCGGTTCCTGTTGCCACGGGCCGACAGCGGCTGGGTCATTTACAACCTGGGCGTCGGCCGCGGACAGCCGCTGGTGGAACGCGCTCTGCGCCGCCTCAACTGGGCCTTCGATACCAGCGCCGGCGCGATTCGCCTGCCGGACAAGGGCTTTCACGTCACCTTCAGCGCGCTGCCGCTGCTGCGCAATACGACCATCCATCTGCACTGGGACGGAGCCCATCCCGATCGCAGCGCACTGCACGTGCTTCGCGAAGAACTGACCACGGCGTTGGCCCGCGACCAGCAGCTTCCCTCCATCAGCGGCTGCTGCCTGCTCCTGGCCGGCGTGGCCATGATGATGCTGCCACTGTGGATGATGTCGCGGCACGGCGAGGCCGTCGCCGAAGTCGTCAATCAACTCCTGCTGATGTAGGGTCTCTCGCATGCGTTTGACGCTGAGGCCGCTGAGGTGCGTGGCGGCATTCTCGCTCCACAATGAACGCGGGCCGCTCAAAGTTTGTTCAGCTTCGAGCGGCCCGCTTGGGGTTGTTTTGCTGCCTGCTTGAGGTCTACCGTTCGCCTGCGCCTGGCAGACCGCCCGTGACGATCACGGTCGGGAGGGATCGACGATCAGGCCGCGCGCGCGCAGCGCGCTGACGTTGAAGCCTCGTGAGCGTGCGTACCCGGCCGTGAGCCTGATATCGACTCTACTTTCGACGATCCGCGGCTGACCGTTGTGCAGGACATCGAAATGCGTCAGTGTCGGCACCGGATCGCTGCCGGTCTCCGTGATCGTGAACTGCACGGCCTCGAGGTCATTGTTGACCTGAGCCGCCAGCTCGTCGTAGTCGGGCTCGAAGCCCTCCGGCGGCGTGACGGAGGCCGTCACGCCCCAATCGCCAACCGTTTCGAAAACGAACGGATAGAGCTGCTGCGTGTCGTCCCAGATCACGTACTCGGGCTCGATGATCAGCAGCTCCGAGCCGGTCAATCGCGTCGTCTTGCCGGGCTTTTTCGTGCCCCCGGCATCAACCAGAAGTTGCAGGTGCTTCTGCATGAGCTGCCCGCAGGCGAGATCACTGGCCGACACGCCGATGTACTGATCCAGCGAGCCGTTACCATCCGAATCGAAGTGACTGATCACAACGTAGTCGCCCGGCGGCAGATTGATCGTCGCGATGCCGTTCGCATCGGTGACGGCCGTGTTGACCGGTGTGCAGTTAGCGATGATGGCCGGGTACTCCTGCCAGGAGATGCCGTCGCCCTGCTGGTCCTGCTGGCGGGCACAGCTTCCCGGAGCTTTGTCATACGCGCCGACCGTGATGCCAACCAGCGGCGTCTTCGTCACCGTTGGATGCGGCCCCGATCCGGTGGTGTGTCGGGCAGCCTCGATGCGGATGTCGGCACAGTGTCCGCCATCGCAGGCGTCGCCGAGTCCGTCGCTGTCGCTGTCGGCCTGATCGGCGTTGGCAACGGAAGGGCAGTTGTCGCAACCGTTTGGCACGCCGTCACCGTCAGCATCAGCGATCATGAATTCATCCGGCGCCAGAGCGCGGGCAGTGAAGCGAATCTCGTCCACCGACCCGACGAGCTGGAATCCGCCTCGGCCCGAGATGGACCATTGGGGAGAATCGGGCAGATCGGGGTCGGCGTCCTCTTGCGAGATTTGGAATTGCCCATCCAGGTAGAACGAATAGGTATTCGCGATTCGCACAATCGCCACGTGGTGCCACGAGTCGAGCGGGATGGAGAACAGCGAACCTCCCGCGTCGAAGACATGAAGCTCGCCCCCCGGACTGCGATAGTCGAAACCGAAACCCCCGTCTGGATTCACCGCGATGTTGAAGCGGTTGGCGTCGCCGTCATCCGCGCGCGTCCAGAAGATTGAGTGGTGGTCTTGGTTCGGAACCTTGATGAAGAAGTCGAGCGTCGCATCGCCGTAGGCCCGGTGCAGGATGAACTGGCCCCCGAACAGCGCGCTTTGGGCCCCGTTGAACTCCAGCGAAAGCGCATTGGATGCGCGCTGGCATGCGCACACCGTGCCACCCGCCACATCGGCGCGGTAAATTGGACCATTGATAGGCGTGCCGGCGGGGCCCCCAACGGAATCGAGCAGTGGCCCCGTGGCCGGCTGATCCGCCGGTCCTTCCTCGAACCGATATTGGCTCACGACGGGGTTTTCGGGACAGGGATCGCAGGCGTCGCCGACGCCGTCGCCGTCGGCATCCTCTTGCCCCGGATTGAATATGCTTGGGCAGTTGTCGATCACGTTTGGGAGGCCGTCGTTGTCCTTATCCGGATCGCAGGCGTCTCCCAGCCCGTCGTTGTCGATGTCACCTTGGTCTACGTTGGGGACTGTGGGGCAGTTGTCGCAGGCGTCGCCGATGCCGTCGCCATCGGCGTCGGCCTGGTCAGGATTTGGTGTGTTCGGGCAATGGTCGCAGGCATTGCCCACGCCATCGCCGTCCGCATCGGCTTGATCGGCATTGGCCACGAATGGGCAGTTGTCAATGTCGCCGCAGATGCCATCCAGGTCGACGTCGTTGAGCGGATCGTTGGGGCAGGGCTCGCACGCGTCGCCGATACCGTCACCGTCGGCGTCCTCCTGGCCGGGATTGAACACGCTTGGGCAATTGTCGCAGGCATCGGCGAGGCCGTCGCCGTCGCTGTCGGCCTGGTCGGGATTGACCGCGTAAGGGCAATTGTCGCAGGCGTCGCCGATGCCGTCACTGTCGCTGTCAAGCTGGTCGAGATTCGATGTATTCAGGCAGTTGTCACAGGCGTCGCCGACACCGTCCCCATCCATGTCCGCCTGATTCGTATTCGCAACTAATGGGCAGTTGTCGTTTCCGTTGAGCACGCCATCGCTGTCGATGTCGGGGCTTGTGGCATAGCGCACCGCCAGAGGCGTGCCCAGGTCGGTATTTCCGTTGAAGTACTGCAGCCCGATCGTACCCGTCTGGTCTTCAATGCCGGCCGTATTGACATGATTGCCGGCTGGTGCGGCTTGATAGTGCACCTCGATGACGTCCGTGCCCTCGAAAAGCTTGAATTGGAAGGTAGACAACCCTCCGTTTGGAAAATGCGGCACATTCTTGAACTGAACGATGAACCGCTGACTGCCTGGGCTGCCAAGCGCCTGGTAGCGGATGCTTCCACCTCCAGGCGGATACAGGTCGTCCCACCAGCCGGCGATCATCCCGTTCGGGCTACCGGCATTGGGGATGGCCTGACCGTTGCAGCATCCCTGGCTCCCGCCCGCCAGGAAGGTCAGAAACCCGTTGGAGCCGACATACAACGTCGTGTATGGGACGCCATAGAAGTTGAACGTGAATCCGATCGGGATAGCGCCGCTCACCACATCGTCGCCGAGGGCTAGCCCTGTCCCGCTGGCCTCGATGTCCTCGAAGCTGTAGGTCGGGCCACCAGACGTGTTGGAGTCGATGAAGGTGTACCCGAACGCGTCGGGGCCGCCCGTTGCGGCCGTTGCGCGCTGGGCGCAGAGAGTTGCCGCCCCCAATAGAATAAGGACCTTGATGCGATGCAACCTACCACAACCGTTCCAAGTTGACCGCCTGACTTGCGCGAGTGTCATGACTTTTCTCCTCGAAAAAATTTGGTTGATTCTCGTCGATTCACCAACATTCGGTTTTGCCCGACGGCAAAGAGCGTTCTGCCGACCGTGAGCCGAAGATTCACATTTGCCTTTCACGGCATTCGCGCCTGTCTTGACGCCCGGGCCATCAGGGTCACGAGTCTCAAACGGCGCGCAGCGTGACTATGTGAGAACAACGTCTCTGTCTCCCACTTGGGGTTTTCTGATGGGCCGGTCCGCCGCGCCGGGTCCGGGACGCCTGCGGGTGTCCCGGACGGGCGGGTCAAGTCCGCCTCAACCGCTTACGGTGTCGCCCGGATGCCGAGACTATGTTGCTGGCCGGCCCCGATCGTTATGAAATTCGTGTCCGGCGGCGGCACGTTGCACTCGCCGTCGCCGTTCCTTCCCCAGGCCACGACCGTCCCGTCGGCTCTGCGGGCCAGACTGTCGAAACCACCGGCGGCTATCTCGACGAAGCCCACATTCGGCGTCGGGACCTCGCATTGGCCGAAGTCGTTGCGCCCCCAGGCCACGATCGTGCCATCGCCCCGCAGCGCGAGATTGTG
>DASXUA010000737.1:0-4659 GCA_036505095.1 Phycisphaerae bacterium | reverse complement strand
TGATGGACGCGCGCTTCCACATTGCCGGCTTGACGCTAGCGCTCCGAGGCCCGGACGAGGCGCTTGAAGCACTCGACGAGGTTTATCGCGAATTCGGACGCCGCTCCGATGCGTTCGTCGCGGATCGCCGCAACCCGCATCTGTGCTGTGCCGGCTGTAGCCATTGCTGCAAACGCGGAGCATTCTTCGCGCTGACGTTGGTCGAAGCCGTGCGGCTGTCGACGGCGGTGCAGGCGCTGCCGGACCAGTTCCGCGCGCGCGTGACAGTGGATGCCGAGCATCTCATTCAACTTCAGCAACGAATTTTCGCGGAGGTCGCCGGGCCGCCGGATTTGCCGGGCGATCGGGATGAGGAACACTTCAGCGCCCGCGTCTCGAAGGTCGCGGCCAGCGGCCCGGCCTGTCCGCTGCTGGACGGCGATTTGTGCGGGGTCTACTCTGATCGGCCGCTCCTGTGCCGTGCTTATGGCCTGCCCGTGGACGCGTACGCCGTGCAAGACGATTCGGCCATCGTTTTCCGTAGCCTGTGTCACCTGTACGCCGGCATGCAATTGCAAGACTATGTACGGGCGCAGGACTTGAGGGGTCGGGTCCTTGAGATTTCGAATCGCCTGGCCGACTGCCGCGGGCGATTTACCTCGGCCGAGGCGATCCTCGCACGGGCCGAGCCGTGACTGCGGGTGGCATGGGCAAGCGGTCGTATCGCTTGCCCGTGCTGGACCGTTGGATAGAAGTATGATGCCTCTCGACTTCGATCCAGATCCCGACGAGTTCGTGCGCTGGGCTGCCACCACAGCAAATCTGATTGCCGAACGACTGCGCGCTCCCGGCGACGGGCCCGTTTTTCACCCGGCGCCGCCGGAATTGAGCGAATCGATCGAAACCAGCGTCTGGCCCGACGAGCCGCAACCGGCCGTGCAGTTGCTTGATGAGATAACGCGACTGATCTGGCCGTATCCGATGGGCAACAATCATCCGCGCTTCTTTGGCTGGGTCAACACACCGTCCGCACCGATCGCGATCGTCGGCGAAATGTTGGCCGCGGCCATGAATCCCAGCGTGGCGGGCGGCGGGCATGCGGCCACGTATGTCGAGCATCACCTCCTCAAATGGTTTCGCGATTTGTTCGCATTCCCGCGCGGGTCGGCGGGCCTGCTGGTCAGCGGCGGCTCGATGGCCACGCTCACCGCACTGACCGTCGCGCGGCACGTCAAAGCCGGCTGGAACGTCCGCGAAGAGGGTCTGCAATCGACCGGCCGAGCGCCGCTCGTGCTCTACATGTCGAACCAGGGACACTCGTGCATCACGAAGTCGGCGGAGCTGCTCGGCCTGGGCCGCAAGTTCGTGCGCCTGATCGAGACCGACCGCGATGATCGCCTGGACGTCGCGCAACTCGCGCAGCGCGTCGAGGAAGACCGCGCTGCGGGCCTGCATCCATTCTGCGTCGTCGCCAGTGCGGGAACAGTGGGGACCGGCGCCATCGACCCGCTTGATGCCATTGCCGATCTGTGTGCGCGCGAGAGCCTCTGGTTCCACGTCGACGGCGCGATCGGCGCGGTGGCGATTTTGCTCGACGAGTTCCGCGACGTGCTGCGCGGGCTGGAGCGGGCCGACTCGCTCGCCTTCGACCCGCACAAATGGCTCTACGTCCCGGTCGAATGCGGCGCGGTGCTGGTGCGCGACGGAGCGGCGCTGCGCGACGCCTTCAGCCTGGTTCCGGCGTATCTGCGGACGCAGCGCGACCCGACCGGCGGTCCGCCGTGGTTTTCTGAGTTCGGCTTCCAGCAGAGCCGCGGCTTCCGCGCCTTGAAGCTCTGGATGGCGCTGCGCTACTATGGCCGCAACGGCTACCGCGCCATGCTGCGCCATTGCGTTGCGCAGGCTGACCTTTTGCGTCAGAAGATCAGCGCCCATCCGGACCTTGAGCTATGTAGCGCCGGCGGTTCGACGGTGATCTCGCGCCTGCCGATCGTTCCTTTCCGCTACCGCCCGGCTGTATCCGCCATGGACGACGAGCGGCTTGACCGCCTGAACGAAGCGATCATGCAGGCCATCCAGCAACGGGGGAAGGTGTTCGTAACCCAGGCGCGCCTGGGGGCGCGCTTCGCGCTGCGCGCCAGCCTCCTGAATTATCGCACGCAGTCGGCCGACATCGATACGCTAATTGATGAGGCTTGCCAGGTCGGTGCAGACCTCGCGTCGTCGCCATAGCCGTGTTGACCGGCGCTCTGGATACCCGAGTGGGCGTTTGCCCTGCGGCCGCCTGGGGGATAAGCTCTAGCGGCCCGCCGCGCCGGCCTGGCCAAACATGGTGAGCGTAGCTCAGTTGGTAGAGCACTAGGTTGTGGTCCTAGGGGTCGCGGGTTCGAGCCCCGTCGCTCACCCATAAAAAAATCGCCAGCCAGGCGTCTATCTGCCCGACGTTTGCGCAGTCGTTTCGACAGTTCCAGCAAGGCCGGACAAATTGGCGCACTGAGCGCGATGCGCTCCGCAGTCACGGTCTGCGAGATTTCGATCATCACCCAGCCTATCCGGCTTTTCCACGGGATACCGAGCTATCAGCGGCTTTTTACGATCAAGCCGGAATGCATCGTGCACGATCTGCATCGAGAATACGCCGCGACGCACGCGAGCGCGCGGCGCGCCGGCCAGGAACGCGGAAGTAGTGCAGGCCGGCAAGGGTCTACGCGGCTGAGGAATAGAATCGGGAAACGAGGTCATTATGGAACGAAAACCATTAAGCATCGCGGAAATCGCGTTGATCTCCGGGACGCGCGGCGCGCTGGGAGCGGGCCTGGGATTACTGCTGGCCGACCGGTTGAATGACGACCAGCGCCGCGCGGTGGGATGGACACTGTTCCTGGTCGGCGCCCTTAGCACGATCCCGATCGCGGCTCAGCTTCTTCGCAGCGGTTCGGAGCCGTCTGCACCGTTGCGACCGCCCGTTGAACGCGCGACCGCCTATGAGTGAAGCGCGCCGGGACGTCCGCACGTGAATGTGTGTGGGCTCGGCGCGGGCGCGCGATCCGGGCGTGGGCCTGTCCGGGACTCAAACGGTAGAGCATGATCCGCCGCGGGCATCGCCCGGAATGCTGTGCGGACGGTGATCTCTTGGCGTCACGGAAGGCGCGTACCATCCGCTCAAGTATCCGATCGCTCTAACGTCCCCGACATTGTGACTATTCAGCAAGTTGGATCGGCTGCGGCAATCGCGCTCCATCAAGACGGCGCGCACCGCGACATGCAGTCGATCGAGTCCGGGCTGCGCGCTTGATCTATCAGCTCGCGGCGGCGAAGGTATGGGTCCATTCAGAACCTTGGAGAAGCGGATGCCCCTGGATTCCCTGGCCCCGACACTCGGCGCGACGCTGCTGCTCGGATTCGTGCTGGGCCTCAAACACGCCACTGAGCCGGATCACGTCCTGGCGGTCAGCACGATGGTGACCCATCACCGGCACGTGTGGAAATCGACGTTGGTCGGTGCCTGCTGGGGACTGGGCCACACGGCGGCGCTGATCGTGGCCGGGACGGTCCTGCTGCTGCTGCGCGCGCGAATGCCGACCGGACTGGGACTCTGGCTGGAAATGGCGGTCGCCGCGATGATCGTGCTGCTCGGGACGCGCGTTGTGCTCGGTGTGCTGGGCCAGCGCACCGTTCACCTGCACGCGCACGAGCACGGCGGTTTCCGTCACATTCACCTGCACGCGCACGAGCGCGGTCACGAAGGCGAGCACGTCCACGCGCACCGCCTACCGCCCTGGCACCTTCAGGCCGTTAGCGTGGGCGTGGTCCATGGCCTGGCCGGCAGCGGTGGGCTGACTTTGCTGGTGATGCAGCAGTTCCACACGCTGGCAGGCGCGCTGGTCTACGTTGGTGTCTTTGGCTTGGGAACCATCGTGGGCATGCTGTTGCTGTCCGGCGTCATCAGCTTGCCTTTGGTGGCCGCCGCCGGTCGCTATGGGCGGCTGCATCGACTACTGTGCGGACTGGCCGGGACTGGCAGCATCGTCTTCGGCGTGCTGCACGGATTCTCCGTCTACCACTCCGGCGGCGCTCTGTAAGCGCAGCGACTGAAGGCGGCAGCGCCAACAACGGGAGACAGATTTCGGTATAATCCAACCAGACGAATTTGATTCGCCATGGCCAGTTTGGAGAGGGGCATGAATCGCAAGCGCGGCTGTACGGTGATCGGCGTGCTGATCGCGCTCGTCTGGATCGCCAGCAGCGCGGCGCACGACGATCCGCCACCGATCGCTGAACGTCCACGCTCGGCCTCGGGCCCCGGCGATGCTGATCGCACGACCCCGCCAAGCGAGGTCTCGATCGAGATTCGCGATGGGTATCGTTACGTCACGGCCAATGGCATCCCGAATCACCCCACGGGCAAATTTCCCAATCGTGGCAACCCCAACGCGATCCGCCCGCAGCACTACCGCTTTCGCGTCCCCCTGCATCCACAGCCGGCCAATCGAACGACCTCGGCGGACGGGCAGCCGTTCGGCGTGGCGCTGAATGGGGTGGTCTTCGATCCGGGAACCGCCGAGTGGTGGAAGGATGACGCCTCCCTCGGCTGGCGGATTGAGGCCATCGGCGGCACGCGCGATCTCGGCTTGGATGGGAGCCGCGCTCACGTTCAGCCCAACGGCGCCTATCACTACC
>DASXUA010000736.1:0-2697 GCA_036505095.1 Phycisphaerae bacterium | reverse complement strand
GTCAAATAGGCGTGCCCGAGCAGCCACGCGGCCGTTACGGACCCCAGCACCCATGTTCCCGCTAGCGTGCTCGCGAACGCGGTGAGCGCAACTGTTACCCCCAGCCCCGACAGCCGACCGTCGGCTGCCATTTGAACAATCAGCGCCGCCGACGCTGTGACACCGGCCGACGCAGCGACCGCTCGCAGGCGGTTCGCCCGCAGTGGTGGGCTGCACATCGCTACCCAGATCGCCATCGCACACGTGTTCGCGGCCGCCAGTCCCGTGCTCCAGTCGGCAGCGATACCCGCGCGCCAGCCGCGCGTGTACACGTGATAGGCAGTTACACCGGCCGACAGCGCCAGCCCGATCGCGCCGACGTTCCGCAAATAGCGCCACGACATGAGATGAATAGGCGCCGCGGCGACTGCCGCCGCCAGACCCCCGACCAGCATGAAGAGGAAAACGTGGGCCATTTCAGCTACGCCGCGCGTCCGTGGCTCACCTGCATTCGCCAGCGCGGCGCGCTACATTCTAAGCCCGCGCGCGGCCGGCACGCGATTCGGTATGCAAATTCGCAGGCACGGAGCAACTTGCGTCCCGCGCTGCCGAACCGCACAATGCCCGCCCCGGCCGGATCATGGCGCAGCGGCCGAGAAAGGCATCCGCAAACCGTGCACGCCCTGGGTTGGATTATCTTCGGCGTGATCGTCGTGTTCATGCTCGGCCTCGACCTGGGTGTGTTTCACCGTCAGGCGCGGGCCGTCTCGTTGCGCGAGGCATGGACCTGGATGATCGTATGGGTGGCGATTGGCCTGGGCTTCGCGCTGGGCGTGTGGGCCTACCTGGGCAAACAGCGCGCCCTCGAATACGTGACCGCCTATCTCATCGAGGAGAGCCTTTCCGTTGACAACATCTTCGTCTTCATTGTGCTGTTCCGCTTCTTCGCCGTTCCCGACGAGTTGGAACATCGCGTCCTCTTTTGGGGCATCATCGGGGCGATCGTGATGCGCGGCGTACTGATCGTGGCCGGCACGACCTTGATCAAGCAATTCCATTGGATGACCTACATTTTCGGCGCGATCCTGGTCTTCACCGGCCTGAAGATGCTGTTCTCCGGCGGAGAGCAGGTGCATCCCGAGCGCAACCCGCTGTTGCGCGCCGTGCGGCGCCTGCTGCCCGTGACCAGCAATTACGAAGGGCAGCATTTTCTCGTGCGGCGGCCTTCACCCACGCCCTCTTCCGACCAGAGCGCCAGAGGGAAGCTCTGGGCGACGCCGCTGCTGATGGTGCTGCTGGTGGTCGAGAGCAGCGATCTGCTCTTCGCGCTGGATTCCGTGCCGGCCGTCATCGGCGTCAACCCGCACGACCCCAGCACGTTCATCATCGTCACCTCGAACATCTTCGCAATCCTGGGCCTGCGCTCGCTATACTTCGTCGTGGCGGGCGTGCTGGACAAGTTCCGCTACTTGAAGGTCGGCCTGTCATTCGTGCTGATGTTCGTGGGCACAAAGATGATCGTGACCTATTGGGAATTGGACGTGCCTATCCTGTGGTCACTGGGCGTGGTGGGTGGCCTGATCCTGGTGAGCGTACTCGCCTCCATGATGATTCCGCCGAAAAACCGCGTTTAGCATCGCCCGCCTGAGCGGCGCGCCATTTTGCGGGCGCGGCGCCCGCTCCTATACTTTGAGCAGCATGCGCCGGTAGCTCAGGTGGATAGAGCACGGGATTTCTAATCCCGCGGTCGCAGGTTCGAGTCCTGCCCGGCGCGCTTGCCCCTCCTCGTTCGCCGGCGTATACTGCTCCCGCTCTTCTTGGACCTCCAAACAAGGGACGTCCATGAATCCATCCGATGACGAACTGTTTCGGCGGGCGGCGGCGGGCGAGTCTGACTCCGTCGCCAAACTGCTGCTGGTCTACGGCCCGCAGGTCCGCGCGCGACTCACCATCAATCCGCGCTGGCGCGCCGCGCTCGACGTCGAGGACGTGATGCAAGTGACCTATCTGGAGGCGTTCCTGCGCATTTCGCAGATCAAGAAGCTCGACGCCGCCACCTTGGTCGCGTGGCTGACGCGCGTGGCCCAGAATAATCTGCGCGACGCCGTCAAGGAACTGGAACGCGACAAGCGCCCCAACCCGCGGCGGCGGATCGTCACGGACGATTCGGTCATGGCGCTGGCCGAGCTGGTCGGAACCACCTCCAGCACTGGCAGCCGCCACGTTGCGCGCAAGGAAGCGCAGCGCGCCCTCGAAGTGGCCATCGACAAGCTGCCAGCCATTTACCAGAAGGTGGTGCGGCTCTGCGACCTGTCAGGCAAATCGCCTCAGGAAGTCGCGGCCACGCTGGGCCGCTCGGTCGGCGCCGTCAAAATGATCCGCTCGCGTGCCCACGATCGCCTGCGCGAATTGCTGGGCTCGCCTTCCAGGCTCTTCAGTACCCGATGAATCCCCGGCGCGCGCCGCTGCGTCACTGACGAACGTGCCCGGCGGCCGTCGCATCGCCCTCAGTGGCCCCCACCACGTCATCCGATGGATTGGCCTCCATGGCATCCACCAGCGCCAGTTGATCCGGGGTGAGCAACGCGCGGAATTCGTCGCGGGCCTGCGCATGTCGCGCCGCGATGGCCGTCCGCAGGTCCGTCAGAATCGTCTGAATCTGCGTCTGCTGATCGGCCGTCAGGTCAAGTGCCGCGATCAAACGGTGGAAAGGCCCGG
>DASXUA010000735.1:0-5193 GCA_036505095.1 Phycisphaerae bacterium | reverse complement strand
CCATAGCCGATTCCGGTGGGACCGCCCAGCCAGGCGCTATCAATAAAGTTCAGTTGATTCCACGCCCAAGGGGGCGTGCCCGCCAGCCCCTTGAGATAATGCCACGTATCGCCGATCTCGATCAGCACGGGCGGGTTTCCGCCCACGGTCGCACCCGTGAAGTTCTGCCCCGTCTGATTGACCGCGACGTTCAGATAAGAATGCAGCGTGGGCGTGAAGCTGTAGGCCGGGCTTTGCGGCCTGACGACCCCCGACCAGTTCGTCGGGACGATCACGACGTACGCGCCGGAACCGTTGGTGGTGACCTGCGCGACCGCGAAGGGGCCCGTAGTCAGCACCGCAGAAACGCACGAAACGAGCGCGCTATGCCGCCAGCGAGGCGTCGAGTCCCACATTCTCCTCTCCTGTTGAGGGAGTCAGGTTGTTCGCAGAGCTACGCGCCTAGAGGCATCGGGCTAAGCGGCTATTGCCGTTCTGGTGGGACGCTTCGAGCGTGATCCCTGATGCCCCTCGCTCTGCGACATCTCTGGGTCGTTACTGCTCTGGTCAGCCTTTACCCGTCCGCAAGCGGCTCGCCCGCTATTTCTACTCCCTTTTATATCGGCCGGATGAGTCTGGCAATCAATGGGGCATTCGCCCATTTTCCGTCAAAGGTGTTGTTCAGCTATGAAACAGCGCCCGTCTACGAGACAGAATTGGCCGCATAAAGCAGCTTTTAGCCCGTCGGCCGCTTTGGTCGCGACCGCGCTGCTAGCGATGGGGGGGATGGCCTATCGGGTCGCGGCCGGGCGGCTCGAGCACCGAGCGATTGGCACCCGTATCCCGTCGGGAACCCTGGAGCGGCTGCCGCTGGCGCTCGGCGAGTGGACCGGCCGCGATACGCCGCTCGACGACCGCATTATCCAGGCGACCGATACCGACGATCACGTCAACCGGACCTATCGGCGCCTCCGCACCCGCGAAGCCGTCGCTCTTTTCGTGGCCTATGGCGTCCGTCCGCGCGATCTGATGCCCCATCGCCCTGAAGTATGCTATCCCGGCGCGGGCTGGACGCACGAGGAAACACGCATCGAGACGCTCACCTCCGCCGATGGAACGCCATTGCCCTGCCAGGTGCATCGGTTTCATCGCGGCGGGCTCGAATACAAGCGGATTGCGGTTTTGAATTATTACCTGGTTGACGGCCGCGTCTGCGCCGACGTTTCAGCCCTGCGCTGGCGCGCCTGGCAGCGCCCGGTCCGCGCCGGCTACATCGCGCAGGTGCAGATCGCCTGCGCAGACGCATCTCCGCCGGAGATGGGCGAACGGACCGTCCGCCGCTTTGCAGCCGACTCGGTCGATGCAATTCGCACACTGCTGCAAGAAGCTGTCGATGCCAACAGCCACTGACACCCTACTCGCCGACAGCCTCGGCCCACCTGCCGCATCCGACGCCTTGCCAAGCTCGCACGCGCGCATGGGCCGCGCGGCAAGGTATGTCCGTAGCGGCGTCCGGCTGACCGTGCTGACCATATCGCTTGTTTGGAGCTTTGCACCGGTGATCTCGGGCTTGCTCCGTGACTGGCACACGAATGATAATTATTCCGTCGGCCAGCTCGTGCCCCTCGCGGCCATTTACCTGCTGTGGCAGGAACGCCGCCGCCTGACCCCGCTGCCGATGCAGCCGTCGTACTGGGGAGCGCTGCTGATCGTCGTCGCGCAGGCGCTACTCGGGATCGGCCTGATCTATCTGCTCGAATCGGCCGAACGCTACGCCCTGGTGTTGGCCATTGCCGGCGTCGTGCTGTTCGTCTGGGGGCGGCACGTCTTTCATCAACTGCGCTGGATTCTGCTGTTCCTCTTCCTGATGGTCCCGCTGCCGGGCCGCATCCATAACCTGATCTCGGGTCCGTTGCAGGATCTCTCCACGCTGGGCGCCGTGGCAGCGCTGGAGCTGGCCGGCGTGACGGTCGCGCGCGAGGGCCACGTGATGCTGTTGAACGACCGGGTCCCCGTCAATGTCGCCGAAGCGTGCAGCGGGCTGCGCATGCTGACGGCCTTCATCGTCGTCGCCGCGGTGATGGCCTATGTCATCGACCGCCCGCGCTGGCAGAAAGCCGTCCTCCTGTTTTCCAGTGTTCCGGTTGCGATAATCTGTAATTTGCTGCGGTTGGTTGCCACGGCTCTGCTGTTTCTTGTGACCAGCAGCCAGACAGCCGAGCGCTTTTTCCATGATTTCGCGGGCTGGACCATGATGCCGGCCGCCATCCTGATGTTGCTTGGCGAGCTGTGGATCATGTCGCGCCTGGTTCTGCCAGCGGATGACGGACGGGCGTCCCGCCCGCGTGTGAGCGCACAGTGTACCGTCCGCTAGATCACGCTCTCCGAAATCCATGAACCTCGGAGCGTCCGTAATTGAGCAGAATGCGGTCTCGGCCGGCGCGCCGCCCGCGACGGCCCTCAAGGTCGTGTGTGTGTGCGGCGCGCGGCCGAACTTTATGAAAATCGCCCCGCTTCTGACGGCCTTCCGCCGCAGCGGCGCGATCCGCGCTACTCTGGTGCACACCGGCCAGCATTACGATGCAACCATGAGCGCCCTGTTCTTCGACGAGCTCGGCATTCCGTGCCCCGACGCCAATCTGGAGGTCGGCTCCGCCACTCACGCCGTGCAGACTGCCGAAGTCATGAAGCGTTTCGAACCGCTCCTGCTGAACGACCCCCCCGACTGGGTTGTGGTCGTCGGCGACGTCAACAGCACCCTGGCCTGCGCGCTGGTCGCATCCAAGCTCGGCATCGCCGTCGCACACGTTGAGGCCGGCCTACGTAGCTTCGATCGCAGCATGCCCGAGGAAATCAATCGCATCCTTACCGATTCCATCAGCGATCTGCTGCTGGTGAGTGAGCCCAGTGGCCTGACCAACCTGCGGCGCGAGGGCATTCCCGAGGAGCGCATCCGCTTCGTCGGCAACGTCATGATCGATGCCCTGTTCCGCCACCGGCAGCGCGCCGCGGAGTCGACGATCCTGCAAAAGCTCGGCCTCACCGAGCGCCGTTACGTCACCGTCACGCTGCACCGTCCCGCAAACGTGGACGATCCCGAAACGCTGCATGTCATCACCGCGGCCTTCGCGGCAATCGCGCGCGAGCTACCGATCGTTTTTCCGGTGCATCCGCGCACGCGCAGCCGGCTCGCACAGGCCAGTCTGGCGACCCGCGCGGCATCCATTGACGGGCTGCATCTGCTCGACCCGCTGGGCTACCTGGATTTCCTCAAGTTGATGAGTCACTCGGCCGTAGTGCTGACCGACTCCGGCGGCATTCAGGAGGAAACCACCATTCTGCGTGTCCCCTGCCTGACGCTGCGGCCCAACACCGAGCGGCCGATCACGCTCACGCATGGCACCAACCGCCTCGTCGATGCCTCGGCCCCCAGCATCATCGCCGCCGTCCGCGAGGCGCGCACCAATCATCGTACCGAAATCGCCGCACCGCCACTCTGGGACGGCCGCGCCGCCGAACGCATCACCGACTGCCTGCTCGCCGCGCCGCGGGGTTCACCTGCGCAGCGCGCGGCCGGCTTCATGCCCGCTGCGTGAATACTAATTTCGTCCACACTCCGGAACGGAGGGATTTCTCATGAGTCACTCACATCGCCCAGCCAAACTCAACGTCCGCGCCTTGGTCATTCTCGTTGCGGTCACGTTCCTTGTGGGGGCCGGTCTGGTCGCCGGTTATTACGTGCGCAAGCGAAGCTTGGCCGATCGCGCCCTGATGCAGGCTCAGGCCGCCGTCCAGTGCCAGGATTGGCCCGCCGCCAGCCGCCACTTGCGGCAATACCTCGAGAAGTATCCGCGCGACGCCGAGCAGCTCGAGCGCTACGCCCAGGCCCAGCTCTCGGTGCGCCCGCTCGAAGCCGGGCAGATCGCCGGGGCCATCGGCGCCTATCGTCAGCTCCTGCGACTGCGGCCCGGCGATACCGAAGTCTGCCGCCAGCTCGCACGGCTGTACGCCGCGCTGGGCGAACACGCCAACGCCGCCTACGTCTGCAGACAGCGGCTGGCAGTCGATCCCACCGATACCGGCGCCGCGCTGCGGCTGGCGCGCGCCCTGACTGCCCAGAACAATCGCCCCGAAGCCAGCGCGCTCCTGACGCGCATCGTCGAACAGCACCCGCACGAAATCGAGGCCTATACCCTGCTCAGCACCCTCGCCCTTCAGGATCGCTCCGACTCGTCGCACCGCACCGCGCAGGCCTGGCTGGACCGCGCCATCGATCACAACCGCGACCGTGCGGAAGCGGCGCTCGCCTACGCGCAGCGCGCCTGGTTCCGCCGCACGATCAGCCAGGACATGACCGGCGCCCGCGACGATCTGCAAAGCGCCGCAGCGCTCGCCCCGCGCGATCCTAAGGTCCTGCTGCTGCTCTCCGACGAATGGCTGGCCCACCATGAATTCGAACGCAGCGAAGCCGCTCTCGCCGCGCTGCGCGACAGCGACACGCGCGCCTACCTGGAGGACCAGGTCGATCCCGAAGCGCTCACCTACGCCCAGGCCCTGGCCCGTGCGCGCTGCGCACTGGCGCGCGGCGCGGGTGAGACGGCCGTCGCGGTCGCCGACCAGGCCTTGCGCGAGCTGAGCACCCGCCGCCGGATCATCTTCCTGCCGTTGGCCGTCGATCTGTACATCGCCGGTGGACGCCTGCCGCAGGCGCGCCGCTGCGTCGACGAATACCGCGCCGCGGTGCAATCGGCCGACTCGGCTGTCACCGCCACCGCCGACGATATCGCTCTGCTCGACGGCATCGTCCTGAGCGCCGAGGGTCAGACCAACGCCGCCATCGCGGTGCTCGCGCCGCTCGTCGAACGCAACCCGCAACTCGCCCGCGCCTGGAAGCTGCTCTCGCTCGCCTACGAGCGCACCCGTCAATACCGCCGCTCGCTGGCCGCGCTGGAGGAATACGTTGCGCGCCAGCCCGACCCCCAGGCCTTGGTGCAACTCGCCTGCTCCTATCGGCAGCGCGACTGGCGCAAGGTTTTGAAGTATGCCCGCCAGGCCGAGCAAGCCGGAGCCGACGAGGTGGATGCGCGCGTCCTGCGCATCGAAGCCCGCTTGCGCAGCGCGCTGGGCACGTTGGGACCCGTCCAGAGAGCGCAGCTCGCTGACGAGTTGGCCGACCTGCGCATCGAGCATCCACGCCGCGGCGATGTGCGCATG
>DASXUA010000734.1:0-8566 GCA_036505095.1 Phycisphaerae bacterium | reverse complement strand
TGTCCGCTGCCGAGCGAAGCCAGGAACCCGTCGGTCCCGTTGCCCAGCGATCCGGCCGCGACCGACTGCAAGCCGAGGCTCTCCTGCCCGGCCAGGCCGACCTCCGGCGACAAGCTGAACACGGCCCCGCCACCCGTGATCGCGAAGGTGCCATCCGTGCCCACCTGGGTCGCGAAGCCGGCCGCCAGCGTCAGATCGACCGAGAGTGAACCTGTCCGGACCGACGCCGTCAGACCGTTCTTGATCACGGCGTTCGTGCCGTTGATCGTGACGGTCGGATCCACGCCGTAGTCCAGGTTGCCATCGCTGCCGCCCGAAACGTCGAACGCGCCCGACAGCGCCTCGATCGATACCAGCGCATCCCGCCCGTAACCCGTGCTGTTGATGGTGATGTTGCCGCCGCTGACCGATGCCGACACGCCCGTGAGCTGCGTGCTGGTGTTGATCGAGTCGGCGATCGACGAGATGGTCGTGCCGGAGATGAAGCTGAACACGTCCGTGCCGTGGTTGCCGCGGACCTGGATAGTCACGTTGTCGGTGAGCGTGCCGCTGGTGTAGCTCAGCGCCGCATTCTGGGCGCTGGTCACCACGTCGACCACCACCGTGCGCGACGATCCGGCCGCAATGCGCGCCGCGTTGACCTGCACGTTGGAGATCTGCGAGGCCGTCACACCCGACAGGTTGAAAGCCAGATCGCCGTTCAGCAGCTTCTTATCTCCGAACGATACCGATCCGGAAATGCGGGTGATCGACTGCAGGATGGAGTCGATCTGAAGCTGGTTCGCCGAAACCTCGTCGGCCGACAGGCCGGCCGTGTTGGCCGAACGGTCGACCAGGTCCTCGAGTTCCAGCAGCAGCGAGTTCACTTCGCTCAGACCGCCTTCCGCGACCGCCACGATATTGTCGGCCCGGTTGGCGTTGTCCAGAGCGGCCGTGATGGCCCGCTTCGAGGAACGCAGCGTCTCCGAAGCGATTAGGCCCGACGGATCGTCCTTGCCGGAATTGATCCGTAGACCGGTGCTCAGACGTTCCAGCGAACGGCTCAGCGACCTGTTGTTGGCTCCCAGCACGCGCGTGGCGACCAGCGAGCTGATGTTGGTGTTGATGCGGCTCATAGGATCGTGCCTCCCGACGTGTCGTGTCGCGCTTTGGTCGAAAGTAACGGGCCCGTGCCCCGGTGACACTGGCTAAGGTCCCGCTCGCGTGGGGACCTCTTTTCCGTAACCGTGCGCTCCGCACGTTGCCGCCGACTGCCCGGTCGCGCGGCGGGCTCTTGATTTACTGCACGCATCGTCCCCGTTCGTAAGCGGCTTTAAGACTTTACATGCCGGGTAATTTCGCGCCGCGTATCCGGACTTTGTATCGGGACGCGCGCGCTTCCCATAACCCGCGCGGCGCTGCGCGCCGCGCTTTTACGGCTCTTTTACCGGACAACTTCGAGCGCGCTCCGCGCCGCGCCAGGGGCTATAATCAGCGGCGATGGATGGCACGCCCGAAAACCCGCGCGTCGCACTCCTGGGATTGTCGCGCGACGCGCTGCGCAGCGCGCTCACCGCGCATGACGCACCGGCGTTCCGCGCTGATCAGCTCCTCGACTGGGTGTACCGCCACGGCGTCGACACGTTTGACGCCATGACTAATCTGCCCGCCGACCTGCGCCGCGCACTGCAAGCCGGGTTCGTCCTGTATCAG
This sequence comes from Phycisphaerae bacterium, assembly GCA_036505095.1. Lineage (GTDB taxonomy): Bacteria > Planctomycetota > Phycisphaerae > UBA1845 > UBA1845 > DASXUA01. The sequence goes on along the minus strand of DASXUA010000734.1, from coordinate 6,874 downwards.
GCGCGCGTTTCCGCGGAATCGGCCGCCGCGGATGGTACGCGCAAGCTGCTGCTGGCCTGGTCGGATGGCAATACGTCCGAATGCGTCCTGATCCCCGATGAGGCGCGGCGCACGGCCTGCATCTCCACGCAGGTCGGCTGCCCGGTGGGCTGCGTCTTCTGCGCCAGCGGGCTGGAAGGCGTGCGCCGCAACTTAACGGCCGCCGAAATCGTGGAGCAGGCCCTGCGCGTGCGCACACTGGCGGGCGGCTTGACGAACGTGGTCTTCATGGGATTGGGCGAACCGCTCGCCAATTACGACGCGACTCTGGCCGCAATTCAGATCATCAATGCCGACTGGGGCCTGAACATCGGCGCCCGCAAGATCACCGTCAGCACCGTGGGCCTGCCCAAGCAGATGCGCCGCCTGGCCGACGAGGGCTTGCAGATCAACCTGGCGCTTTCCGTCCACGCGCCCACCGACGAGCTGCGCGGCACACTGATTCCGTGGGCCAAATCCATCCCGCTCAGCGAATTGGTCGAGGCCTGCCGCTATTATTTCGAGCGCACCCACCGCGAGATCACGCTGGAATACGTACTACTCGGCGGCGTAAACGACCAGGCGGAGCACGCACGGCAGCTCGCGCGGCTGGCCAAACAAATGCGCAGCAACGTCAACCTGATCCGCTACAATCCCGTGATCGGTCTGCTGTACGAGCGCCCGACTGCCGAAGCTTCGCTGCGCTTTCAGCGCATCCTGCGCGAAGCCGGCGTCAACACCCACCTCCGCCGCAGTCGCGGCCTGGACATCGACGCCGCCTGCGGCCAACTCCGCCGCCGCCAACAGGTACTTGCCGCGGATTGACGCGGATGTGGTGCAGGCGTCTCGCCTGCACGCTGCCGCCGGGACTCACCGCACCTCATCCGCGTGCATCCGCGTTCATCCGCGGCCCCGTCTATCCCCTATCCGCCGCGGCGGGCCCCTGCGGTTAAACGCGCGCTACCGTGCATACGTCCCGATCAACTCGCCCGTATCCAAGATGTGACCGTCCATCGCGGCCAGCAGGGCCATCTTGTTCGGTCCCGCCTGAGCCGACAGTTCCGTATCGAGCGCGTACAGCCGGAAGTGATAGTGATGCGTTCCATGTCCCTTGGGCGGCGCGGGTCCCTTATAGCCTACTTCCTCCCACGAGTTGCTCCCCTGGATTGCCGCTGCCAATTCTCCATGAGGGCGCGGCGTACGTGAGACATTCTCGGGCAGACCGTTGAGCGTGGCCGGCAACTTCGAGATCACCCAGTGTACCCACGGCTGCGGCGTGGGCGCGTCGGGATCGTCCATGATCAGCGCCAGCTCCTTCGTCCCGGCCGGAATACCGGACCAGGCGAGCGGCGGCGAAACATCTTCTCCGTCGCCGGTATGCCGCACGGGAATCCGCTCGTTGTGCTTGAACGCGCTGCTGTCGATGCGAATAGCCATCTTGTACCTCCCATTCCGCCGCGAGCGAACCCCGCCGCCGGCGGCACTTATCGATGCAATTCGCGCGCCCAGCGAGCCGCCGGGTTGAGCCCGGCGGCGTGTTGATCAAAACGCCAGTTCACCTCCGCAGATGCTCAGGGCCTGACCATTGATTCCGGCCGCTTCCAGGCCGACGAGCCAAGCGACCGCAGCCGCGACTTCGTCCGGTGTCAGCAGCCGCTTCTGCGGACTCATGGCTTCGATCTGCTGTCGCGCCGCTTCAAGGCTGCGTCCGGTCTTTTGCGAAATATTGCGGATGCTCTCGGCCGTCATGGGCGTATCGACATATCCGGGACAAACCGCGTTGACGGTGATCCCGCGCTCCGCCAGCTCAACCGCCAGCGCCCGCGTCAGCCCGACGACGCCGTGCTTGGCCGCGCAATACGCCGCGATATAGGGATAGCCCTTCAGTCCCGCGACCGAAGCCACGTTTACAATGCGCCCGCCGCCGGCCTCGATCATTTGCGGCACCACCGCGCGGGTTACATTGAAGGTACCGGTCAGATTCACCGCGAGCATCTCGTCCCACAATGCCGGATCCATTTTCGTGAATGCCGCGCTGCGTCCGGCGCCGGCGTTGTTGACCAGCACGCGAATCGGTCCCAGCTCGCGCCGCACCGCTTGAACGGCCGATTCAACCGCACCCCGTTGCGTAACGTCCGCTTCGAATACCGCGGCGCTGCCGCCGCCGCGCTCAATGCTTTCGCGCGTGGCGTCTAACTCGGACCGCGAACGCCCGAGGCAAGCGATGGCCAATCCATCTCGAGCAAGGCGCAGCGCAATCGCCCGCCCAATGCCGCGCCCCGGCCCCGTCACCAGCGCCACGCCATGCTCGCCGTTCATCGTCGCATCTCAGCAATCCGCAATCCGCACTTCGCAATTCGCAATTCGCAATCTCATCCGATGGCCTCCACCCACATCCTGACCAGGACCTCCCACAGCCGTTCGCCCTCCTCCACTGATGCCTTGGCCGGATCGCCAAAGTACGCCTGCTCCGCGCCCATCGCTTCGAATGAGCCCACGCCGGCCTTCATCTTCGATACCAGGCCCACATTCACGGCCGGCAAACGACGCGCCGCCTCGGCGTCCACGAACTCGGCATACTGGCTGGCCAGCAGCAGCGAGGTCTCGTACGCGCCGGCGTGGCAGTCACCGCTCTTGAACTCTTCGCCCAGTTCCAGCGCCCACGGCCGGCGGCAATGATTCACGAACACCACGCGCGGCGCCGTAATTTTCCGCGCAATCCCTGCCAACAACTCTACGTGCTCCAGCTCCAGATGGCTGTTCACCAGTGCCAGCGTGTGCAATCCGTGCCGCTGCAATGCGGCGATGACATCTGTCAGCAGCGCCTCCGCTATGTCCGGCCGAATGTTGATCGTTCCCGCGAAGCTCGCCGCAAACCGTGTTACGCTCATCGTGATCGGCGGCAGAACCAGACAAGGCCGTTTGGTGTCAAGCCGCTGCGCGATGCGCCGGCACAACTCCAGCGACAGAAAAACATCGGTCCCCAGTGGCAGATGCGGCCCATGCGCCTCGATAGCCCCGATCGGCAGCAGTCCGACCGTAAGCCGATTTTCCAGGAGGGCCTTCGCCGCCGGCCAACTCAACTCACTCAAGTTCGCCTGCACGTCGCGATGATAGCCGTTCCGCCCGCGTCAAACGAGCGTCATCCCAAACCACACCGCGCTGGACATACCTATACAACATCGCGCGCGCTCGCCCGATGCGCGCCGGCGAGCGCGCGCCTCACCCACTGTAGCCGGCGACGACTTGCTGCTGGGACAACGGACGGTCGGGGTCGGGTTGCACGACGGGCGGGACTTTTTTGCCGAGGACCGATTCGGCGAATTGCGGCCACCAGTCTTGATCGTCGGGCGGGCCGGGGTAGGGGTGCGCGGCCAAACCAGCGACGATCTTCTCGCGCACGGCGGCGGCGGCGGCCGGGAGGCCTTGAAGGCTTCCTTCGATCTTCGGCAGCATCCATTTGCGGCCGATGGCGGCGTGCAGCACCTCGTCGGCCCAGTCGTAATCGTGGAACGTGGCTGACAACGCATCGCCCGACGCCGTCGCGACCTCCCACTCGCTGCGTTTGCCCTTTTGCTTGCCCATGAGAGTCTGCTCGATGGCGTACAGCAGAATGTGCCGTTCCGCGGCTGAGAGGAAATGATTCGCCTTGTACGAGAACGTCACGTTGATCGGCAGCTTGGTCCAATCCACGCCGCGCGCCGCCAGACCGACCTCGCCCATCATGCAGTGGCGGGCTTCATCCCACATCTGCCGCAGCATATCCACATAGAAATCCCATGGCTGGCCTTCGGTCTGCGCGATAAGCGGTCCCATCATTTCGGGCACGTCCATCTCGCGCAAACGCTTGAAGAGCAGCGCCAGATTCCGCTCGTCAGCGTCGCGCGTGTCGTCCAGCGCTACCACATCGCATGAGACAACGGTGTTGTACAAACCGCCGAAGCGCGCGTCGCGTTTCGGATCGAGCTGCACGTCGAAGTCGCCGACGGCGCGCGGCGGCGGGAGCGGCTGCGTCGAGCGAGGCTCGTCACCAGCGATTCCGCCGGCCGCAGCCAAATAGGCGCGCAGGTGTGTGCTCCAGCGCTCGGCGCGCCGCTGAGCGGCATCATCTTTCAAGAACGTGGCCAGCGCCGCGTCGCCCCAGGCGAGCATGTCCTGCTCTTCAAGGTCGATGAAGCGCAGAATGCGCGTGCTTGGATGATCCACCAGCGGGTTCGTTTCGCGACGATGCCGCTCGTAGGCGGCGCGCAGCGCCGGCCGCACGACGCGGAAGACGCCGGTCAGCAGCTCGAGCGTGTCCGCGGCACGCAATAACTCATCGAAAAATGCTTTGAGCTTCTCGTCCGGCGGCTTGTCGAGCCCCAGGGGCGGCTCGCGCATTTCGCTGAGGCGCTTGCGCAGCATGGCCGCGTCCTCGGCATCCAGCCAGCCGTGCAGCGAAAGTGCGAGCTTGGCCTCCCACTCGGGCGTGCCGCACACATAGGACGCCGCCAGGTGTGCCAGACGCGTTTTGGCGTAGTAATAGCGTTTGAGCAGCTCGACGCAGCGCTGCACCGTGTAGCCCGGCCGCGACGCTTCCTCGTAGCTGCACAGCCCCGCCAGCGGCGGACCGAATTGCGATTCATTTGTGTTCATCGCGGGCCTTCCATAAGAAACGTAGCGTCGGGCCTTGTGCCCGGCGCCGGCTGCCGAAGATGTTGCGCCTTGCTGCGCCGCCCACAAGGGGCGACGCTACAGCGAGCGTTGCGGTAAAAGCGCTACGGCCCGGTGAACGCATTCTGAAACGCAGCCACGTCGGCCAGATCGACATCGCCGTCCGGCGCGGGCAAATCAAAATGCTGCAGGCAAGCACTTGAAGGCGGCACGAAGCCGTCGCCCTGCGCCGGTCCACTCAGGCATGCGGACATCGCGGAATAATCGACCAAGTCGACGTCACCGTCCAGATCCGCATCGCCGGGTGTCGGGACGACGACGCTCAACGTGACCGATGCGGCCGACGCGTTGATGGTGGCGCTGTCGAACATCGTTCCATCGGGCGAAGTCGTCGTATGCGCAGCACGCGGGTTGGAAAGGCTGATCACGACACCGCCGGTGTTGGGCGAAACAATCGTGATGGTCTCGATCAGCACGTCACTTCCTGGCGGCAGACCATCGGTCGGGCCGCCGGGAGCGTTATCAAAATCAGCATCGTAAGCCACTTCTTTGTTCGACGTCGTCACCAGATTGACCGGCAAATTGCTTTGGAACGGCACCTGTTGGGTGCTCGACAGATACGTCAGCCCATTCGTACCGGTCGGATTGAGCGAGCGCGCCGTCAGGCTTGCGCCGGCGCTGCCGCTGGCGCTCAAGGTGAACTGAACCGCGGACAGCCGCGTATCAAACGTCGCGCGGATTTCGAGCATGACCGGCTGGCCGGCGACAACGGTGCTCGAACCGGGATTGATGATCGAATAAGAAATTGAGGCGCCGCGCGCGGCGACCGTAGGCAGCATGATGGCAAGCAGCCCGCCGAGCGTCCGCAGTTTGAAATCTGAAATCTGAACTCTGAAATCCATCACGGGTCACTGAGTCCCTGATAATTGCGGCAGCGGATGATGTCCGCCAGGTTTCGCACGTTGTCGCAATTTACGTCGGCATCACTCGGACCGACTTGGTCGAGTTGGTTACGGATCGTGACCAGGTCGACCGTGTTCACCATTCCATCAACATTGGCGTCGCCGATCAGCATGCCGAGGTCAAGCTCCGCAACGTTGCCGGCCGTCACGCTAACACCCGGAACCGTGCGCCGGCTGTAGCACGGCATCGTGGCCGTAATGAAATACACGCCCGGCGGTATTTTCAGCATCGAATAGAATCCATCCGCCGACGAGAGCGCCGTGTAAGTGCTGGCGCTGCGGATAATGTGTACGTCCGTCAGCGGCAACCCGGTGGCCACATCGTGCACATGCCCGACGATGACGCCGTCAGTCGGGCTGTCCTTCCAGGGCAGCGCCGGAATGTCGGTCGCCTGCGCGTAGGGACCGCTGCTGTAATTGCCCCAGAAACTGAACGAGCTGTAGGAGAAAACGGTGTTGCCCTGCGCTCCGTCGGCGCGCGACACGTCGATCTCGTGCAGCAGTTCCGTCACGCCCACCGACGTAATCTGCCCCGCGATCACGTGCCGCCCGCTGCTGTTGGCCACCCAGAACGGCAGAATGTCGGAGAAATTCGGCAGCGCGCCACCGTCGGCCCAGTAGATCTGCGGACAGATGAAATCCATCGCGCCGGCCGCCATCCACGCGACCGCATCCTGGTGATTGAATGTGTAGCCGTAGTTGAATCCCGACGGATATCCCGGATACGCACTCTGCGCATACAGGCCCAGCGGTGCCGAGCTGACCTTCACCCACGGTTTGACGAGCTGAATTTCGGCATACACGTCGCGCACGAAGCGCGTGATCTGGTCGCGCGTCCAGTCGTCAAAGCCCAGACCGTTCGGATTCCCCTGTCCGTTCAGCCGCGCTACGCTGATGGGATCGTGCGAATACTGCTGGCCCGGCGTGCGGATGCGATCGAAGTGCACACCGTCCACGTCGTAGTTCTGCACGACATAAAGAATTTGCTGGCGCGTATAGTCGTTGGGCGCCGGCACACCGGGCGCGATCCAGACGTAATCGCTCTCGCCATACTGCACCGGCACGCCGGATGCGTCGTGAATCAGCCAATCGCGCGCGTCGGGATCGGCCGCATTGCAGTGCTGATAGTACAAATGATCGGGATCGGCCGGCGGCGTATGCGCGGCGCTCTGCCAGCAGGTATGCGTATTGATATAGGCGTGGAACTCCAGCCCGCTGGCGTGCGCCGCGTTAATGGCAAA
>DASXUA010000733.1:0-7742 GCA_036505095.1 Phycisphaerae bacterium | reverse complement strand
TCCACTACCTGGAGCAAACTTCTACGTGTCTGTGGCTGCGATTCAGTGCATACCAGATGGTGAAAACACCATTCAGGCTTGTGGAGAACCGACGACTTCGTATTACAGGGTAACGCCCCACCCTACAGTCACGATCACGTCGGCCAATCCGCCCACTGCCGCCGGTAACCCCTACCAGCCCGGTCAGCCCTACGCCGATGTGCTGGACACGGGCATGGGTGCGACCGTGACCGCCGGCATCGGCGCGCTCGGCACAGGCAGCCAGGGTCCGATTCAGTACGCCCCGATCCTGGTCACGTTCAACAACCTGGTGACGTTCGGCACGGCCGATGTGACCATCGCATGCACCCGGATACCGTGCCCCACGGTGGTGTCGGTCTCTTCCGCGTGCAACACCTCGACGATCAACTTGTCCGCAGCGATTCCCCCGGGGGGTTGCACCACGTTGACTTTCTCGAATGGTCAGCGCGTGCAATATCGTTCCCATCCGGGCAACGCGAACCTGGACAATGCGTCCAACACGCAGGACCTGCTGGCGCTGGTGACGGCGATCAATAATGGCAGCGCGAACCAGCCCGGGAATCTGGCGCGCTACAACGTCGATCGTACCGGAGGCGTCAACACGCAGGATCTGTTGCGCGAGGTGCAGCTCCTCAACGGGGTGAACACCACGCAGTCGTTTAACGGCGCGACAGTCGATGCGTGCCCGTAGGTAGTCCCGAGTGCTGAGTAGGGCAATTCGAAACATCATGGCCCAGCCGTCGGCGCTTGCGAAGGCTTGGGCCGGCGCGGGCGGTCCATCAGGAAAGTGATGCGCGCCTGATCAGTCGGGTCGATGAGTGTTTCGACGGCGCGCTTGGCGGTGCCCATATCGCTGCGATGCGTCACGTGCATCAGCACGATGTTGGCGCACCGCAATCTCGGCAGGATCTCGCGCAGGTCGCGCACGTGAATGTGCCGACCGGCGCGGGCGCGCGCGACGTGGTCATCATCAAAGAACGTGCACTCCAGCAGCAGCAGCTTCGCGTTCCGCACGTAATCCAGATCGAGAAAATCCCCGACCGCCGTGTCACCGCAATACGTTACCAACGGAACTTCGATGTGGTGCTCGATCGCGACGCCTTGCTTCTTGAGTTCCACAAGCTGCGGGCCGGTCCGGTCGGCGAACTCGGGCTTGAGCTTATGTCGCGTTTCGATGGCGGCGAATCCGAGCGATGAGGCGCCGTGATTGACGTCGAACGGACGAATCCGCAGATCGCGCCGCAGGGGCACGTCTTCGCCGGCCACCACGCCGAGGATTTCGCCGGGCGAATGGTGGCCGTCGATTTCCGCCCAGACGGCCATCAGGGATTGGAACGCCTGCGCCAGCTTGCGATGCACGATCACCCGCCCCGGCGCGATGTCGATGAACTCCCGCTGGGCCAGGTAATACGGCACGCCGTTGGCGTGGTCGATGTGCCCGTGGGAGATGCAGACGTTGTCGATCGGGATCACCTCGCGCGGCGCCCGGCCGATGTCGAAGCAGACGTTCAGCTCTGGCACGCCGATGACGGTTTCCTCGCCCGCCATCGAGCAGCCTACCAGCGTCAGCCCGCCGACCGCTTTGGTAACCACGCCGCCACTCATGGGCCATACGATAGAGTCGTCGGGTGGTACGGCCAAGCAGCCTTACCGCTTGGTCGCGTGCTGCCGGCTTCACTCGGGCAAGTCCGCCACGGCGGATCCGCTGGGGCGGACAATAGACGGCTTGCCCGTCCTACCCATCCAATTGTCGGAGCCTCGGGAGCGGGATAAGATTGAAAATGATGGATGCGCCTGCCGATATATCCGCAGTACCTCCGACTCCCGATGAGTCCGGAGAAATCTACGCCCCCGGAGATAGTGCTTTGGAAGTCGCTGCACGTCGCGGTTTTGGCCCGCTGAGTCATCAAGGCCGGCGGGTCTGGCATGGAGACAGCCGCCCGTGCGTTTCCTGCGGGCAGCTCGTCCCGCTCAGCAGCGACGAGTGCCCCGACTGCGGGCAAGACCTGCATCCCGAAATGGTCGAGCGGATGCGGGCCCACGCCGGACCGTGGTACGTTCATGAGCACGTGCGTCCTTTTCCGGGCGTCACGCTCGAGCGCCTGGTCCGGCAGATTCGCCGCGGCGTCCTGACGGCCACAACGATCGTTCGCGGCCCGACGACCGACCATCAGTGGCGCTTCGCTGCTCAAACGCCGGGACTATCGAAGTTCCTCGGCTTGTGCTGGAAGTGTCAGAGCGCTGTCAGCGAGCACGATTCACACTGCCGCCAGTGTGGTGTGGATCTCAATGGCGGACATCGGCTGCGCCCGATCGAGCCACCGGGACCGATCGCGTCCCCGGCGGGCCCCCGCGATTACGTTTCGCTACCGCGATCGGCGACAACTTCGCGCTTCGAACGGACCCCGCCCATTACCGATTGGCCGAGGCCGGCGGCCGCCGTCGCGCCGGCAGTGCCCACCGCTGGCGTTTCAAGCGAATTGCAAGCGCTTAGCGCCGCCGTCAAACCGGCCGCACGTCAGCCCGCGCGCGTCATCGAAGAAGGTTCGCCGCGCATCGGGGGCATCCCCGCCTGGTGGATTGTCGTGGGTCTGCTGCTTTTCCTGCTGGCGATCATGATCGTGGTGATTCAGCAGCGCCTCGTGCTGACCTCCCGCCGACCGGCTGAGTCCGAGACGAACATTCCGGCTCTCAGCGCTCCATCGCCCGCCGGCGAATTTCCAGCGTCGGTGCCAACCGCCGCACCATCACCTGTTGTGCCCGCGCCGCCGCCGCCTCCGGCCGATGCGTCCGCGCCGCCGCCGGAATCAACCGAGCCAGCCGCCGCCCCGGAAACGCCGGCCGAACCCGAGCCTAGCGAACCATCCACGCCTGACCGCTAAGCTGCAATTCAAGCCCGCGGCAGGCACAGCGGACGCGGGTGTGGCCAGATTTGCGGGCAACCGCCACGACGCCAGCACTGAACCGCCAAGACGCCAAGGACGCCAAGAGCAGCGGACGACCAGTCCCGGCGCGCCGGGAGTCCGCGAAGCGGACCTAATCATCTTGGCGACCTCGGCGTCTTGGCGGTTCTCTTATGGTGTCTTGGCGGTCGTTTCGGCCAGCTTCGCGCTTGCCCGAATAATTGGGCACACCCGCAGGCATCGCGCATATTAGTCAGTACGGACCCTTGACTCAGCCCCGTGCCGCCTGTTAGGCTTGCGCCGACTGCACTCTGCGTGGCGGCTCGGCGGCACCCCTTACGCATGCCGGGGCGGATTGAATGGCGACGGGATGCCTCCGGCTGTTCGGATCCGGTGGCATCTCAATAAGAGGGGATGGACATCGCTTCAGACGGGCGAGTGGAATTCTCGGATCAGAAGGAGAAAGCTGTGCTGCGCGCAACAATTACCAAGTCCACGGTTGTTTTGTCTTTCGTGTTCCCAGCGGCACTCTTCGGTCAGGGTTGGGTGACTTTCACCAACCAAACCAGTACGCGCATCAGCGCGGCCGCCAATTTGAGCACCACCGACCCCGAAGAGAAGGATTACGCCTGGGGCGATTTCGACCATGACGGCGACACCGACTTGGTCTGCGTCCGCAAGCAGCCCAACACCACCCTCGGCGGACGGCGAAACGTCTTGTTCATGAACGTGAACGGGGTACTGACCGATCAGACCAATCAGTACGCCATCGCGGCCAATGACGGCGGCCAGGGCTTCCTCGATTTGACGAACGACCGCGACGTGGTCGCCACCGACGTGAACAACGATGGCTGGCTCGATATTGTCACGCAGCCTGCTTTAGCCCAGGGACAACCCAAGACCATGTCGCACCCGCGCGTTTACTTGAACCTCGGCAACGATGCGAACGGCGTCTGGCAGGGGTTCTTCTATGACGAACCGCGCATACCGCAGATTCTGCCCGGGCCACCCAACGGCTGCGGCATTGCCGCTGGCGACGTCACCGGCGACGGATTTGCCGATCTCTATATTGTCGATTACGACTCAGTCCAGACCAGCCCGGTCGAGGACATCCTGCTGATTAACGATGGGACCGGCCATTTCACCAATCAGACGAACACGCGCTTGACACCGGCCATGACGGAATCCGGCTTCGGCACCTCCTGCTGGATCCAAGACATGAACAACGACGGCTGGAACGATATCGTCAAGAACGGAGCCGGCGATACCAGAGTAATCATCAATGGCGGCAGCGGCTTCTTTACCCAACAACAGACGGTCTACGGCGGTAGCAGCTACTTCGTCTCCACCGGCGACCTGAATAATGACGGCAAGATTGACCTGGTCATAAGCGATGACGGTGCCGACCGCTACCTGCTCAACACCACCACCGCCAGCGGCGGCTTGACGACCTTCATGAACAATACGTTCTCGTTTCAATCGGGCGGCGACGATGGCTTCGGCAGCTCGTCGCGCATGGTCGATTTGAACAATGACGGCTGGAAGGACGTGCTTATCAGCGACGTGGACGTGGATATTCCTGGCTGCGGGCGCCGTCTGCACATCTACCGCAATCTGGGTAATGCGCCCAACGTCACTATTCAAGAGCAAGGAACGGCGGGGATCCCCGTCACCAGCTTGACCGGTGATTACGACGTGGCACCGATCGACATCGACGGCGATGGCTGGAAGGATCTGGTTTTAGGGCGCTGCTCTGGCATGAGTGTCTGGATGAATCAGCCGCCGGTCGGTTTGACCTTCAGCTATCCACAAGGCTTGCCGGCATTCGTGACAGCGAATCCACCGCTGACGTTCCAGGTGCAGCTCAATCCGATCGGCGGGACCGTCCAGCCGGGCAGTGCCATGTTCTTCGTCGCGACACTAGGCAGTCCGTTTACGGGCACGGCCATGCAGGAGGTCGGGCCGAATCTGTACAGCGCCACATTCCCGTCCGGAACCTGCACGCAACGCTTCAAGTTCTATGTCAGCGCGCAGATCAGCGGTGGTGGGACGTTCACCGATCCGGCCGGTGCGCCGACCAACAACTACGTGGCCGTCGTGGCCGACGGCTCGTTGATCGCACTGCACGAAGAGTTCGAAGGCAACGTGTCGTCCTGGACGGTCGTCAACGCCCCATCGCTCACCGGCGGCGCGTGGGAGCAGGCCCATCCCAACGGGACGATCTTCAGCGGCGCCATGGCCGCGCCCAATAGCGATGCCAGCCAGGCGATTGACGGCCAGTGCTTCGTTACGCAGAATGGACCGCCCGGCGCGGCAGCCGGCAGCTACGATGTCGATGGCGGCCCGACGTACCTGCTGTCACCGGTTATTGATCTGTCCGGCGCGGATGCTTCAATTTCCTACGCCCGTTGGTTCTTCTGCAGCGACGCTGGAAATCCCACGACGGCCGACTTCCTGAGAATCGAAGTTTCCAATGACGGCGGTAACGCGTGGAGCCTGGTGGAAAACGTGGCCGGCACCGGCAGCGCCTGGCAAAGTGCGTCGTTCCTGGTCAGCAACTTCACCACGCCCACGGCCAACGTTCGCGTGCGCTTCTCCACCTCCGACGCCAGTGCTTCCGTCACGGAAGCCGGCATCGACAACTTCCAGGTCGAGAAGTTCGTCTGCAATCTGCCGGGTGATTTGAATCATGACGCGCACATCGACCTGACGGACCATGCGCTGTTCACTGGCTGCCTGACCGGTCCGGGCGGCGGCGTTCCGGCCGACTGCGCCGGCGCCGACCTGCAGGCCGACAACGACGTCGACCTGGGCGACTTCGCCCAATTTGAGAGCGGATTTACCGGGTGATCACCGGAGGAACGCAGCGCTATGGGGTACGTGTCAAGACGAGGGGGGAACATCGGGAATCGTTCCTGGCTGGCGGCGCTGGCGCTGTGCGCGCTGCTGCGAGCGGGCCAGGCACAAACGCCTGACCTGCCAATCCAGCCCCGAGCGGGTCAGCCGCTGGCCGGACTCACTCCGCAAGAGCAGGCGCGCTTCGATGCCGGCAAGGCCGCGTTCGAGACGACTTTGACCGTCCCCGATGGGCTGGGGCCGATCTTCAACGAAACCCATTGCAGCGCGTGCCATCTCAATCCGATCGGTGGCTCCGGAACCATCACGGTCACGCGCTTCGGACACGCCGATAGGAATGGCTTCGATCCGCTTACGCAGCTCGGCGGGTCGCTGTTGCAATCCCAGTCGATCAGCCCCGAGTGTGCCGAAACGATCCCCGACGAAGCCAATGTGACGGCGCTACGCCTAACGAACTCCACGCTTGGCTTCGGACTGGTCGAGGCCATTGCCGACGCGGACATCCAATACAACGCCGATTACCCGCCGCCGGGCGTGAGCGGCCGCGTGCACATGGTCCCCATGCTCGAGAACCCCGGCGGGGGAGCGCGCGTCGGCCGTTTCGGCTGGAAATGCCAGTTGGCCACGGTGCTGTCCTTCTCGGGCGATGCCTCCCTGAATGAAATGGGCCTGACGAACGCGCTGGTGCCGACGGAGAATGCACCCAACGGCAATCAGGAGTTACTCGCCCAATGCGACACCGTGCCTGATCCCGAAGATCACTCGGATGCGCAGGGCGTCACGTTCATCCAACGCGTGACGGACTTCCAGCGCTTCCTGGCGCCGCCGCCGCAAACTCCAAAATCCGGCATGACCGGGGAAACGGTTTTCAACAGCATCGGCTGCGCGAGCTGTCACGTCTCCGCCTTCACGACGGTTGACGACCCCGCGCTTGAAGACGTGCTCCGCAATCAGGTTCTCCAGCCGTATTCCGATTTCCTGCTGCACGATATGGGGCTGCTGGGCGACGGTATCGTGCAGGGCCAGGCGCAGGAGCGCGAGATGCGCACCGCACCGCTCTGGGGTCTGCGGCTGCGCGATCCGCTGCTGCACGACGGCAGCGTGATCGGTGGCACGTTCGCCGAGCGCGTCACGGCCGCCATTGCCGCACATGACACCTTCCTCAGCGAGGGTGCCTCGGCCGGGGCGAACTTCGCGGCGCTTTCGGACGCGCAGAAAGACATGTTGATCGCCTTCCTGAATTCCCTGGGCCGCGCCGAGTTCGATCACGATGGCGACAACCACATCGACCTGCCCCACGACTACGCGGCGACAGCCGCCTGTTTCACCGGTCCCGGCTCGCTTTATGTACCGGATGATCCGTGCGCCATTTCCGACATCGATGCCGACGGCGACGTCGATCTGCGCGACATCAGCGGGTTCATGCGCGCCTTCGACCCGCCGCCGCTCTGACCTCGCTGGCGCTCTTGCCCGGTCATTATGCCGCGGTCAATTGCCCCCAGCTACAGCTTGCGTTCACGTCCGAAACATTGGCCCTCTTCCGCATTTCGGAACCGCCGCGATGCGCTCGCTGGCACATGGCATGCTGTACGGCTGTCGGGAGGTTGTGGGGAGGCCGAGCGACGCCGCGCATAGCGCGGGCGCTCATGCGAAAGGAACAACCATGCTCTGGACCATTGCGGTCATTCTGATCATTCTGTGGCTGCTGGGGATGGTCACCAGTTTCACGATGTCCGGCTTCATCCACATCCTGTTGGTGGTGGCGATCATCGCGGTGCTGGTGCGGGTTATCTCGGGTCGCTCGCCGATCTGAACCAGCCTGAGTGGTATGGTCCCGCCGCGGCGGGGCCGTGTGGGGCCGGCGGCGCGGGCTTGCCTGCGCGAGACCCGGTCGGCAGCGGCTAGGCCTGTGCTGCGCATCAGCATACCAGCCCGCACCCGCCTACTGTTTGTTCACTGCCT
>DASXUA010000732.1:0-8924 GCA_036505095.1 Phycisphaerae bacterium | reverse complement strand
CGCACCCCTGTTTCTCGAATGTCCACCATGACCCGAACTCTGAAACAAAGCAATATATTCGTGCTCGTGGCATTGGCGCTAAGCGGTGCCATCGCAAGCGCTCAGACAGATCAGAATCGGCCGCGGGAACAGCAAGGCCGTGGCGGTCAGCCCACTCAGCGGCCTCCCGACAATCCGGAGCGCCGCAATCCAGCAATCGACCGCGAAAAAGAGCGATCGAACGTACCGCCTGACAACCAAGCGCAGACCTCCAACATCGGGCGCACAACTAATCCGGCCATCCGCGGAAGAATGCAGCAACTGCGCCGGCTCCGTACGGCCATGGATGAGGAACTGGATCTCACGCGCGAGCAGGCCGAAGCTGTTGATCAGCTTTTTAAGGCGCAGATTCATGAAATGGGCCAAGCAGAGCAACCGGCGACGGGCCAACCGGCGGTCGTCGATCAGCGGGCGCGAACGGTTGAGCAGATCAATACGCTCCGCACGCAGCGGCGGGAAGCGATGGCCGCGGGCGACCGGCAGCGCACGCGCGAGCTTTCGCAACAGCTTCGGCAGTTGGGCACGACCGGCACCCTTCTGTTCACTCCCAATGATCAGTTCATCGCCGACGTACGGACGCGCGTTCCCGAGCAGCAGCGAACGATCTTTGACGACGTCGTTCAGAGGTCATTCAACCCGGCGGGCACGGCGGTCGGGCTGCAGGGCAGCACGCTGGTGATGAATGCGCTGCGCGACGTGAATCTCGACAATCAGCAGCAGACTCTGGTCCGCACGTTTCACGATGATTTCGTGCAGGATCTGCGTGATCCGCGGAACCAGGATCCCTTGGCCGCGCAGCACTTGCTCGAGCAACTTCGTGAGGACGTACTGAGTGAACTGAACAACGAGCAGCGCGCGACGTTCTTCGCGGCCGAAGAGCGCCTGACGCCGCCCAGCGCGGCCGGCAATGCGGCCATGACCTTCGCCGCACTGCGTAGTGTGCGGCTGGCAGATCCGCAACAGGGCACGGTCCGCACGATCCGCGAGCGCTTCTTGCAGGAGCGGCGCGACGCACGCGATCCGCAGTCGCGCGGAGTCCTGGGAGATCAATTGCGCCAGGACATCCTGACGGTTCTTAGTCCGGATCAACGCGCGGAATTTCTGGATGCGGAGGCGCGGCTGATGGCCGAGTTGCCGGAAGGAGCGCAGCCGCGCACGCCCGTGACCGGCCCCGGCACGGGCGCCGGGCGTCTGGGCCGCACGACCGATACGGAGCGGGGCAGTCCACGCGAACGCGAGCGCCAGCCGGTTCCCGAAGAGAAGCGACCGTAAACAGCCTGCAGTGCCGCCAGCGAGTGGAAGGATAGGTGCGACCCATGCTGCTAGGGACTGTTCGCCTCGGGGATGGGATTCCTGGCGGAAACGAGGACGCTGCGCCCGTGGACGAAAAGCAAACTCGCCCGACCGATGACCCACGATGTGTGGATTCGCAGCGGGCCGCAGATGGTTCAACATGCGAGTGCCATCGCGCGCCGACCGATCCAGAATGAGCGACCGGTCGGCGGTATAGGAAACGAGGCAGGCTGTATCCCGTCGCGACAAGGTCCGCGGTGGAGTGAGCGTGGAAGGTCGCGCCAGGCGCGGTGGCGCGACACAGGCGGCGCAAGCCGAGTTGGCAGCCAGCACCGTCCGGCCTTTTTTGATCAGTTCCGTCCGGGGCTTGCGGCTTTCGGATTGCGATCCTTGACACGCAGCAAACCATGACCGCCGCTGCGGCGGCTGCGTCAGGCGACACGCTGCGTGTCAAGGGCACCCGCCTTGAGGTGACCACGAGCTTCCGGCAGGCAATTCCAAGGGTCGCGAAGGTTGCCACGACATTCGCCAACGTGACCACAACTCCGGCGGCCTTCCTGACAGATTGACACGTAAACCGGCGCGCCGCACCACCGGTCCGCAAGCCGTTTAACGCCCCATCCGCTGCGCATGTGCCGGAGGCGTGCAAGGCCCGCTGATGGCACATGCCGTGCTGCTTTTTTGAGACTCTGCAATGCGATGAGGGGATTTGGTGCCAGAAGGCAACGCGGGGCGTGCAGCCAGCCGCGTGGCTGACCTGCAACGCCGCCGCCGCGAATTACAGGATCTTTTTTGGGAAGGAGACTTGGACATGCGCTGCTTCAAATGGGTTTCATACGGTCTGTACATCGGGATGCTCATGCTGCTGACCCCGACCGTCGGGGCGCAAACGAGCGGCGCTCAGCGCGAACCAGGGCAGCCGCGCGAGCGGAATCAGATGAACGACGCGAATCTCCAGCGGCTGATGTCGACGCTGGACAGCTCGACCGTGAATCTGATTGATGCCATTCGCAAAGCCGAACAGCATGTCAGCGGGCGGGCGGTTGCCGCGCGTCTCATGACCGGCGAGGCGCTGCCCGCGCGCACCGAGCGCGAGCGCGACATGGGCCGCGAAACGCGTGAGAACCAGCCCGGACAGCCCGGCGCCGCGCCCCGTGAGCCCGGTACCACTGGCGGTCGGGAGCACGAACCCGGGATGGAGCGCGGTCAGCTTGGCAGAGAAATGACCGGGCAGGAGGGCACGTTCGAAATATTCTGCATCGCGAACGGACGCATGATGGAAGTTCGCGTCGATGGCAACAGCGGGAACATCCTGGGCGCCAACGAGCGCCATGATGTGCCGTTTGCAATGGGCGGCGCGTATGGCCATATGGGCCGCGCGCATGAGTTGACCGAGTTCAACGAGCCGCCGGTGGCCCGCGCCGGGACGATTGGCAATGTCACCGCTCCCAGTCGCATTCAGAAAGCCAGCGATCTGATCAAGAAGAACCTGAAGGGCCAGGGCGGGGAAGACCTGGGCGAGGCCAAAGACTTGGCCATCGACGTAGAGCGCGCCAAGGTGGCGTTCGTGATCGTCGAGCTCGGGAAAGACGTCGAGGGCATGAAGGGCAAGCTGGTGGCGATTCCGTTCACTGCACTCAACTTGCCGGGTGACGCGCACGACTTTGTGCTCGTAGTGGATCGCGGCAAGCTGGGCGGCGCCCCAACCATCGAAAAAGACAAGATCAATAAGATCGACGTCAATCTCGCGAACAATATCTTCACGCATTATGGCCAGTCGCCGTATTGGGAAGGCCAGTTGGCACGGCGCGCGCTGGGCGGCGGAAGGACCACCGACATTGAGAGTGAGTCGCCCGGCACCCTGCGGATTCAGAAGGCGAGCGACCTGTTCGGCAAGGACGTCAAGAACACCGGCGGCGAAAAGCTGGGCGACGTGAAAGATTTGGCGATCGATCCGGATCACGGCCAGGTGCCGTTCGTCGTGGTATCGGTCGGAACGCTCGGCACGAAGTGGGTGGCGATCCCATTCAGTGCGTTGTCGCTGCCGGCCGACGCCAAGAATTTCAACCTCGACATGAGCGCGGAGCGGTTCAAGAACGCGCCCACGTTCGAGCGCGATCAATGGGGCAGCATGACGGACACGAACTGGAACAACAACATCTACTCGTTCTATGGTGTTCGCCCCTACTGGGAGCGTGCCCGCACGACGGACATCGAGCGCGACCGCGACCTGGACCGTGAACGTGAGCGCGAGCGGGAACGCGGAAACCGTCCGTAATGCGTTCGCTCAGAGGGCAGGTATCAAAGAATCTTGAAGCCCAGCGCTGTTTGAGGCCGCGCGGGCGGGCGCGATTCGCGAATCGTTGCGCTCGCCTTCGCGTGCTGCGCGGGCAAGACATCGATTTCAGTTACGCCGCCGCGCGGATCGGCGGGTACTTTCGGGAACGGTGGCCGCAGCGGGTGGAAGCGCCGGCGCGCGCTTCCCGCTCATGGATGTGGCAGAGAGGAGATTGAACATGGTAGACAGAAGCGGGACGAGTTCGTCGCAGGGGCGGCAAGCGGGCCGCGAGAATCAGGGACCATATCGCGACGACGAAGGCCGGGAAGGCGCGTACGGATTCCGCGCTGAAGCGAGCTATGGATCCGAGGGACGCTTCGGCCCGAATGATTACGGCCAAGGATCGCGCCAGCAGGGCGGCTACGGACAAGGTGGATACGGCCAAGGCGGCTTTGGCGGACAAGGCAGCTTCGGACAAGCTGGATATGGTGCTGATTACGGCGGCTCGTATGGCCAAGGCGGCTGGCAGGGATATGGCGGAGCCGGGTACGGCGGCCAGAGCGGTTACGGTCAGGCAGGTTTCGGCCAGGGCAATTACGGTCAAGCTGGCCTCGGACCAACCGGCTACGGCCAAACCGGATTTGGCCAGGGCGGCTACGGCCAGAGTGGCGGCTACAGCCCGGGAACCTACTACGGAGGCCCAGCGGGTGGCGGCTACAGTGCAGGGTACGGGCAAGGGAGTTATGGCGGCTATTCCCCCGGCTCGCATGGAGGCGGCGTGTATGGGGCGTACGGGCCCGGCAGCACTTCTGGCTACGGCCAGGGCTACGGTCAGACCACGAGTGGCTATGGATACGGCGGTGCAGGCTACGGTCAAACCAGCTACGGCGGACCCGGCAGTCAGCTAGGGTATGGTGGCACATGGCGTCCCGGGTGGGGCGGCGAGCGCGAGCCGTGGTCAGGTTATGCGTATGGCCCCCAATACGGAGTCGGCCAGTATGGTCAAGGAGCGTACGGCGGCGCCGGGGGTACGAGCGTGCCCGCTCGCGGCCGATTTCGGGGCCGCGGACCGATGGGCTATCGCCGCTCCGATGAGCGGATTCGCGAAGACATCTCGGATCGGCTCATGGAGAACGACGAATTGGATCCCAGCAACGTCAGCGTAAATGTCGAGGATGGCACGGTAACGCTGACTGGCACCGTTGACGATCGGCGGCAGAAGTATCTAGCCGAGGAGCTTGCCGAATCGGTCATGGGCGTCCAGGACGTGCAGAACCAATTGCGCGTCCAGCGCGGCGAGCGCACCGAGCGGCCCACATCCGGCTCGGAGCGCAGCACCACCACCGACGGCGGCGCGCGCAGCGGATCACGTTGAGTGCGGAATGAATCCCGGGGGGTGTGCCGAGATTTGCGGGCGACCGCCACGACGCCAGCACTTAACCGCCAAGACGCCAAGGACGCCAAGAGCAGCGGAGGACTAGCGCAGGGGTCCGCTCAGCGGACCTCATCATCTTGGCGAACTTGGCGTCTTGGCGGTTCTATTATGGCGTCTTGGCGGTCGTTTCGGCCATCTTCGCGCTTGCCCGAATTATTGGTCACACCCATGCCGGTCGAGCAGTGAATGGGGCGGGGAGCCATTCGCTGCATGCCACGAAGCCCGTGAATCCGGCACACGCCTGAGGTCGCATCTCTTTCATGCGTCCACATGGTCCCGATTCTGCGGCCGTTGGCATTCATCTTGCCGCTGTTCCATCCAGCGGGTTGAGTCGCTGGCGGGGCTTCCCGGCGGCGATGGCGCGCGTGTTGTGCGTACCCGCGGGAGGCCCGGCGAGTTGAAGCGCCATGGATGCGTTTGGTACCAGCGCGCTGTTCCGTGATCGCCAGGACGCCGGCCAGCAGCTTGCTGACCGGCTGAAGGAATACCGCGGTGAGAATCCGCTGGTGCTGGCGCTGCCGCGCGGCGGCGTCGCGGTGGGCTACGAGGTGGCGCGGGCGCTCGACGCGCCGCTGGACATCATTGTGGCGCGCAAGTTGGGCGCACCCTTCCAACCGGAATTCGGCATCGGCGCCATCGCGCCCGGCGGCGTGCGCATCCTGGACGAACGCTCGATCCGTGCCTTGGGGGTGACGCGGGCCGAGTTGGAAGAGATTATCGCGCAGGAAGAGCAGGAGCTGCTGCGGCGCGTGCAGGAGTATCGTCCCGGGGCCGCAAAAGAGATGCCTGACGTGCGCGATCGCACCGTGATTCTGATCGACGACGGCCTGGCGACGGGCGTGACGGCCCGCGCCGCGATCGCGGCGGTCCGGCAGGGGCAGCCGCGACGGCTGGTGTTGGCGATGCCGGTTTGCGCGCCGCAGACTGCGGCGATGCTGCGCCCCGAAGTTGATGACGTTGTCTGCCTGGCGCAGCCCGCCGATTTTCGGGCCGTGGGTGTATGGTACGAGAACTTCGAACAGCTCACGGATGCCGAAGTTCGGGATTTGCTGCGTGCCGCCTCCGAGCACGAAAGCCAGCGCGGTGCCGCGCTTCCCGCGGCGCGCGGCGCCGCTGAACGCTGAGGGCGGGCTGAATTCGGTCCATCGGCGGGGACGTGCTTGTTGGCTACCGGCGGGAATGCAGGAGGCAACCATGATATCCACCAGAATCGCGGAGGAACGCGTAAGGGCCGTCGCCGGCTCCGTCGTGCTCGAGGGCAATCTGGGTGTCCCGGAGGACGCACTGGGCGTCGTGCTCTTCGCCCACGGCAGCGGCAGCAGCCGCAACAGCCCGCGCAATCGCTTCGTTGCCGGAGCGCTGCGCGAGCACGGACTGGCGACGCTGCTGATCGATCTGCTGACGCGCTCCGAGGAACTCGCGGAGGTGCAAACCGGATACTTGCGCTTCGACATCGAGTTGCTGGCCGAGCGACTGAGCGGCGTGACGGACTGGTTGTCGGCCAATCCTTCAACCGAGCGCCTGCCGATCGGCTACTTCGGCGCCAGCACCGGCGCGGCCGCAGCGCTGGTCGCGGCGGCCGAGCGCCCGCAGCAGATCAAGGCGGTTGTCTCGCGCGGCGGACGCCCAGACTTGGCTGCGGCGGCGCTGCAACGGGTCAGGTCCCCGACGCTGCTGATTGTGGGCGGAAATGATGCGCCGGTCATTACCCTCAACGAGTTGGCCTTCGAGCAGTTAGGCACGACGGAGAAACGGCTGGAAATCGTCCCCGGAGCGACGCATTTGTTCGAAGAACCCGGAGCGTTGGAGCAGGTGGCCCAGCTCGCGTCCGAATGGTTCGGCCGTTACCTGCCGCAGGAGTCCCGCCCCAGGCGACCTGCGTCGATCTGACCACCCGTCCTGGCGCGGCGCATGCTCGAAGAATTCTCTTGAGAACAAGCGCCCGCTCCCGGTGCGCTCGGTGTGGCTGCCGGAAGCGCGAGCGATCTTCGCAGGAGTTCCGTCATGAGTCGGCTTTCTTCACTGATACGTGGGCTGGGATTGGGTGCCGGGCTGATGTATTTCTTTGATCCCCATGCGGGGCGGCGACGACGTAAATTGGTGCGTGACAAGCTGGTGCGCGCGGTCCACGAAACGTCGAACGCCCTGGACAAGGCCTCACGTGACCTGTTGAACCGCGCGCATGGTCTGTTGGCCGAAGGCCGAGCGCTGGCGTGCGGCGCCGAGGCCGAGGACGACGTGATTGCCGAGCGCGTGCGGGCCAAGTTGGGGCTGCTGTGCTCGCATCCCGGAGCCATCGAGGTGCACGTCGAGAACGGCCGCGCGGTGTTGAGCGGTCCGATTCTGACAAATGAGGTCCAGTGCGTCATCGATGGCCTGCGGCGCGTGCGCGGCGTGCGGAGCGTCGAGAACCGCCTGGAGCCGCACGAGCAAGCTGGCGACGTGCCGGGCTTGCAGGGCGGCGCGTCCCGGCGGCGCGGTCGCCCGCGTTTCGAGTTGATGCAGGTCAACTGGTCGCCGGCGGCGCGCGTGCTCGTCGGTGCGACCGGCTTGCGCCTGCTGCTCGGCGGTCGCTCGCGCAAGTCCGGGTCGAATCCGCAGCGCGGCTCGCACGCGGCGCTGGGTGCCGTCGGGCTGGGGCTGGTGGCGCGGGCCCTGACCAACAAACCGCTCAAACGATTGCTCGGAGTTAATGGCGGGCGACGCGCGATCGACATTCAGAAGACGATCAACGTCGCCGCGCCGGTCGAGCGCGTCTTCGAGTTCTGGAGCAGCTACGACAATTTCCCGCGTTTCATGGCGCATGTGCGCGAAGTGCGCAGCTTCGATGGCCGTTCGCATTGGACCGTGTCCGGGCCGGCGGGAATACCGATCGAATTCGACACCGTTTTGACGCGCTTTGTTCCGTATCAATCGTTGGCCTGGAAGAGCGTGCCCGGCTCGCCCATCCGGCACGCGGGCGTTGTCAACTTCCAGGCGAATCCGGACGGCGGCACGCGCGTGGACATCAAGATGAGCTACAACCCGCCGGCCGGCGCCCTGGGACACGCGATCGCCACGCTGTTCGGCAGCGATCCCAAACGCGCCATGGATGAAGACCTGGTGCGCTTTAAGTCGCTCATCGAGCAGGGGCACACCCGCGCGCATGGCGAGCGCGTGACGCGCGAAGAAATTGAGGAAGCGGTGCACGGACCGCCGGCGGTTGGGTCGGCGCAGGGCGTTGTTCCGCCGATCGCGCCGCTGCCGCCGCTGTAAGGCCCGATGGGTCGAACGCAGATCAGCTCGGGGACAGGATGTTGAAGGAGCTTGGTATGACGCGAACGGCCCAGTCTGTTACTGCCGCGCCAAGCATGACGGCGCCGGGGTCCCCAGTCGCGAAGCATCGCGACTGGGGTCCCCTGCAGCGCGGCGCGGGGTCGGTGCGCAGCATGAACATGGCCGGCGTCGAGCGCGTGCTGTCGGTAATCGCGGGTGGCGCGCTGCTGCTGCGAGGATTACGGCGTTTTTCGTGGCGCGGGCTGCTAGGGGCGGCGTGCGGTGCCGTGCTGCTGCAGCGCGGCATCAGCGGTCATTGCCCGCTTTATGGTGCGCTGGGCATCGGCACGCGTAAACCGGGCCACGGCCGCAGCCCCGGCGTCCCCGGTGATCGCGGCATCCAGGTGGAGCGCGTCGTGACCATCCACGCGCCGCCTGCGCAGCTCTTTGAGTTCTGGCGGCAGCTTCACAACCTGCCGCGGATCATGCAGCACCTCGAATCGGTCAGGGAGGTGGATGCGCGCATCTCGCACTGGGTCGCCAAGGCGCCGTTAGAGCAGCGCGTCGAGTGGTACGCCCAGATCATTAACGAGGTGCCGAACAAAATGATTGCTTGGGCCTCGC
>DASXUA010000731.1:0-3541 GCA_036505095.1 Phycisphaerae bacterium | reverse complement strand
TGGACCGCAGCGTCTGAGGACATCTGCCAGCGTGGGTCCGTCGACGTACTCCATCGCCAAGTAGGGGATCTCTTGAATGAGATCGACCTGATAGATCATCGTCAGATTGGGGTGCCGGACGGCGGCCGCTGCCCGGGCCCCTTCGATGAATCGAGTGAGACAAGGATCGTCGCTTCCCCAGACGGCGTGGAGCAGGAACTTGACGGCCACGTCGCGATGCAGCATCCGGTCGTGCCCGAGGTATACGACGCCCATTCCGCCGCGTCCGATCTCGCGAATGAGCTGCACCGCGCCGACCTGGGATGGAATCAGCGCGCCCCTGCTGAGGGCGTCCCTTGGCTCCGGGCATGTCGAGGTCGGCGTCCCGGCCGCCGCGTGCCGACGCGCCTCTTCGATCATTGCCAGATCGCGCAGCGCTTGCGCCAATTCGGGCATGAGTTCGCCGTGCGCGGCAATGAGATCCTCGTCGGAGCAGCGCTCGCCGGCGCTGCGTCGCGCGACAACCTCCCGAACCAGTTGCTGGACGCGCGTTCTGCGTTCTTCATCTGGAGGCGCGGTATCTTGCATGTCAGCACTTCTCGACTGTTCCAGACGCTCATCGCACCGCGACAGCTCGCCGGCTGGCGTTCGGCGGGTCGCGGTGGCACGCCCTCAACCTATCCGGAACTGCTCAAGAAGCGCGAGCGGCTGCCGAGGAGTTCGCGGAGCCGCTGCTTGCTCTTGTAGCACAGGTTCTGGACGGCGCTCTCCGTGCGGTGCATTTCCGCGGCTGCGGCCGCGATCGAGCATCCCTCGATGTACACCAGCCAGACGGCCTGCCGGCATTCTTCGGGCAACTCGGCCAGCGCCGCTTGCATGGCCGCCAGCGCCTCGTGCCGCGCAGCGAAGTGGCTCGGCGTTTGGCCGGGCGCGACGACGAGATCCAGCAACCCCACCATCGAATCCTCGACGCCGGGCCGGGCGGGATTCGCCCCGAGCTTCCCCGCGCCGCGCTTGACAGCGCGCTGCTTCTTGACGGCGTTGCGCAGCCGTCGGACGGCGATCGTGGCCAGCCAGCGGTAGAAGGCGTCTTCGCCACGCGGCTCGAACTCTTGGATGTGCCGGAAGACCTGGATGTAGGATTCCTGCGCGATGTCCTCGGCGTCCACAGTTCCGGCGAGGGCGAGCGGGATTTTGCGCTGCAGGTAATCGCGCAGACGCGGATGGTGATCGGTCAAAAGCAGGGTGAGCGCGTCGCGATCCCCACCCACGGCTCGATCGAGGATTCCGGGTTCAGCTTGAGGTTGGTCCATGATGCACACGCGCAGGTGCCTGGGAGCTGCCAGAGGATGGTAACCCGAAGCATCCAGACCCGCAACACACGCAGCGGTTACGCTCCGCCATCTTGGGGGAGGGCGCCGTCGGAGCGCCCCACGCGCCGTTGTTGTTTATGACCCTGGCCCGTCCGGCGGCGCGGCGCGTCCGCCGGCGCGTCGCGGGGTCCCAACCGCGAGACATCGCGGTTGGGGACCCCTGTCGGCTCGCCTGCCGCCGGACGGGTCACACAGGCGCGACGGTCGCGCCTTGCCCGTGAGCGCCGCGTGCTGGAGTCCGGTGCTGTGCACCCGCAGCCCGGTCATTGGAAAGGAAACGGCCATGCGAAATGCGAGCGATTCTTCCCGAGGGATTGGCCAAATCGGCGTGTGGTTCCGGATACTCGCCGTCGTGCTCGCTGTTTCTCTGCTCACAGCACCGGCTGCGCGAGCGCAGAATCTGTTAGTCAGCAGCGTGAACACCAACAGCGTGATCGAGTACAGTTGGCCCAGCGGCGCGCCGCTCGGGGCGTTCGTGCCGGCCGGCAGCGGCGGGCTTTCGGGGCCGCGAATCCTGCGCTACGGTGCCAACGGGAACCTGTTCGTTCCCAGCTACGCGAATTCGAGGCTCATTCAGTATGATGGGGCCACTGGGGCGTTGATGGGCACTTTCGTTGCCGCCGGATCGGGCGGGCTGGCTAATCCATTCGGGCAGGCTTGGGCGCCGAGCGGCAACGTGCTGCTCAGCAGCCAACCTGCGCCATTCACATCCGATTGTGTCTCGCAATACAACGGCACGACCGGCGCGCCGCTCGGCAATTTCGTCTGTCTGGCGACCACGCCCTGCTGCGGAGCCATCAACCTGGCCTTCCGCCCGAACGGCAATGTGCTGGTGTCGCATCTCCTTCAAAATGAGGTGCGCGAGTACACCTATCCCGGCGGCGCCCTCGTGCGGATCTACTCCGGCGGCGGGCTGAGTGGGCCGGAGGGCGTAACCATCGGCCCGAATGGCAATTTGTTCGTCTGCAGCGCCAGCAATGACCGGGTGATTCAGTTCAATACCACGACCGGAGCCGTGATCGGCGATTTCGTGTCGGCCGGCAGCGGCGGGCTTGATGTTCCCATCGACCTGGCCTTCGGGTCGAATGGCAATCTCTTCGTCAGCAGCGCGCTGACTAACAGTGTCCTGCAATACAACGGGACGACGGGTGCGTTCGTCGGCGCATTTGTGACGCCGGGCAGTGGGGGGCTGAACGGCCCCAGTGGGATTGTATTCAGACCCGCCCCGCCGCCTCCGCCGTGTCCCGCGCCCGGAAGCTGCACGGTGGTGCACGCCACACCCGGCTGCGATGATGAGAGCTGCTGCAATACGGTGTGCGCGGCCGACGCGTTCTGTTGCACGGATTCGTGGGACGCCATGTGCGTCAACGACGCCCTGTCGCTCTGCGCGCCGATCCTCGCCGATTTCGGCGACGCACCCGAAGCGGCCGCGTGCGAGGGAGATCCGAACAACATTGTCGCACCCACGACCTATCCAACACTTCTCGGCACGCCCAATGCGTTCCCGGGGCGAGACGCTCCTTACCACTTTGCGTTACTTAACCCCTTGGCTGATTACCAACTCGGTGGTCCGCCGGACTACGAGGCGACTGCTCACCAACCCGTATGCGATTGGTTATCACCGCCGCCGCCCAACTGTGATAACGACTTTGATGATGGCCCGATCGTGTTATGCCTGAATGCGGCCTGCACGACGGGCGTGGCCGTGGTGCCGCCGCCCACCCCGTTCACCTGCCCGCCCCTCAACGCCATCGCCTGCTTTGGCGATTGCCCACCGGTCGGCGCCGCGGTGACCGGTTGCTGGATCTTCAGCACGGCGCGCGGCCCGTTCTCCAACCAGCCGGGCTTCGTCAACGTCGCGGTCGATGTGAGTCTCAGTGGCTGCTACGGCGATGCGCCTACGGAATGGCCCATGCGTGACCAGTCACTGGCGGTGCCGCCGCTTCCCTGGCAGGTAGAGTTTTTCAAGACGCCGCCGTTCCCGGTGCCTACGGTCTACTGGGTCTTTAACCCGATCACGCAGCAGTTCGACTGGGGGATCAAACCGTTCTGGACCCGGTTCACGCTGTCGGATGAGCAACTCGTGCCGGTGTTTACGCCGGGTCTGTGGGACGGCAGTGGCCGCGCCGGTGGCTACCAGGGCGGCGAGACGGAGGACTGGGTCACCGAATGTGATCCGAGCACCGCCG
>DASXUA010000730.1:0-13744 GCA_036505095.1 Phycisphaerae bacterium | reverse complement strand
ACGGGTGCGGCGCGGCTGGCACAACCAGAACTCGCCCTCGGCCGGCTGGAGGGCCTGATCGTCATCGACGAGGTGCAACGGCGGCCGGAATTGTTCACGGCCCTGCGGCCCCTGGTCGATCGCCCCCGTAGCCGCAAGCGTTTCCTGATCCTGGGCAGCGCCTCGCCCGATTTGATTCGCGGGGTCTCCGAATCGCTGGCGGGCCGCATCGGTTTTGTCGATCTATCACCCTTTGATATGAGCGAAGTGGGTGCGCGGCGGTCGACCCGCCTTTGGCTGCGCGGGGGCTTTCCGAGGTCCTTCCTGGCCGCGAGCGATTCCGACAGCTACCGCTGGCGCGCCGACTTCATCCGTACTATTCTCGAGCGCGACATTCCCCAACTGGGCATCCGCCTCGCTCCTGAAGCCCTGCGCCGTTTCTGGATGATGCTCGCTCACTTTCATGGTCAGGTCTGGAACGGGGCGGAGTTGGCCCGCTCGTTGGGGGTCTCCGAGCATACGGTGCGTGGCTATTTGGACGTGCTGACCGCCACGTTCCTCGTGCGACCGTTGGCGCCTTGGTTCGAGAACATCGCCAAGCGTCAGTACCGCTCGCCGAAGGTGTATGTGCGCGATAGCGGGCTGCTGCACACACTACTTTCCATCGACGCCTTCGACCAACTGGAGGCGCATCCGAAGTTCGGAGCGTCATGGGAGGGCTACGCGCTGGAGCAGATTCTACGTCTCGTCGGACAGTCGGATACCTATTATTGGGGTACGCATGCCGGTGCCGAACTGGATTTGCTGCTGATCCGGCATGGACGCCGCTACGGCGTGGAATTCAAGTGCCAGGACGCGCCGCAGATGAGCCGCTCGCTGCACATAGCACTGCACGATCTTGCGCTGGAGCGGGCCTGGATCATCTACCCAGGCCAGGAGCGCTACCCGGTGCACGAACGAGTTGAGGTCCTGCCGCTGGCTAACACACCGAAGGAACTCAGCTTTCTGCGCTGACTCGCTGCGAACGCTCTGTGATCCGGATCGGTGTGTCGGCACCGCCGCAAAACTGATACCGCGCGTCAGGGTGCGGCGAGCGCGCGCAGGTCGTTGCGGTACCAGATCAGGGCGTCGTTGGTCAGGCCGCTGCCTTGGCGGCGATCGAGCGTGGCGATGATGTCGCGGTCGCCGTCGCCGTCGAGATCGACAATCAACAGCGCGTTAATGAGAGTTGCGACCGAGCCCGAGCCGGCCGAGCCGCTGGTCGGACCGGTAGTCGTGCCGCCCGAGGCCGGCTGCGTGGTCGGCGCACTGCCGTTGGCGTTCGCCGAGTTGCCGTTGGTCGGCGGCGGTGAAGGGATACTGGCGGCAGAAGCGGTGCCTCCACCGGGATTCTCATCGACGATCAAATTCTCGGCCCAGGGGTCGTAGACATTCGCTGCGGAGCGTCCGTTGAACCACACGATCGCGCCGCCGGCCGACACGACCGCGTCGATGCGGCCGTCATCGCTCACGTCACCCAGCGCCAAAGCCTCCGGCGCGCGGTCGCGGAACTCGGCCAGAGTAAATACGTGCCAGGGAATGCTGCGGACGGGTTCTGTAGTCGGGAACTGTGCGCCTTTGAGCCACTGGATCAATAGCCCGGTCGTCGAGCGAATGGCCACGTCCACGATCCCATCCTGGTCGATGTCGCCCACCGCCAGCACGTCGGCCCCGCTCGAAATCTGCCCGATGACGCCCATGTGCCACTCGCCGTCGGAGATGTGAAAATCATCGGGCGCGTCGAGCTGCGGATTGCGGAACCAGCTCACGTTGCGGGCATTCGCGCCCGGGATGGTGGTGAGTACGTCCAGATCGCCATCGCGATCGATATCCGCCAGCGCCACGTCCTTGATGGTGATCGCGTTCGGATCGCCCGGGATGCCCTGAAACAGAGGTGTCGGTGTCCACTCGCCTGAGCGGCGCGCTCCGGCCGAACCCGGATTGTAGTAGGCATCGACCTCGCGCAGGTTGCCGTCGCACCCGCCGGCGTTGAAGGTCACGACCATGTCCGGACCGTTCACCCCATCCAGATCGCCGACAGCGACGGCGGTGTAACCGCCATCTTCCGGCAAGACTGCTTCCGAGCCGGATGCGCCGGCCGAACCTTGCACGAATGAGTTCATCAATTGCACATCAACCCAAGCCAGCGGATTGGTGACGTCACGCGCATCGGCCGGGCCGTAATAGATCACAATGGCGCCGGTGCTTCCGCTGACGGGCTGGCCGGTCATGCGGCACAGACCCGTGTCGCCCGTGTCCTTCACCAGCACCGCGATGTCGTTATGACCGTCCGAGTCAAAATCCGCCACCGCCAGATCGGCAATCAGTGCAATCGGGATATTGCCGGCCAGCGTCACGGTTTCGAAAGTGATGTTGTTGCGCTCATCGCGGCGTTGCAGATGGATCTGCAGCGGCTGCGACTGATTCCAACCGCTGACGAGATCGAGCAACCCGTCACCGTCCAGGTCGCCGGCAACGACCACCTGCGGGCCGGCTGAGTCTTCGCTGCGCGGGTCGACCTGCACGGCCGTAAAGAAGCTCTGCGTCGGGCCGGTGTTGCGCAACGTCGTCCCGGTCAACGTGGTTTGCTCGCTCGCTCCGGACGAGGTGAAAGTGTTCGCGCAACCGGCCGCAATGATCACCGCCGCCAGCACGGTCAGCAGCAGCGCTCCGATGGCAATTCGCGTTGTGGAGCGTGATTTCATGCATGTCTCCTCTGTAGCGTCGGACCTTGTGCCCGGCGCTCGCAGGCCGGCGCCGCCCACGAGGGGCGACGCTACTAGCGCCGGCCCAGGTTGTTGCGATACCAGACCAGACGGTCGTGACTCAGTCCGCTGCCCTGCCGCCGATCGAGTGTCCCGACGACGTCGTTGAAACCGTCGCCATCCAGATCGATCACCAGGACGTTGTTGATGAAAGTCGAGGTGTCCGGCGCGTCGGGGGCCGCATTGGGATCGTCGGGCGCCGAATCGCGGATGATCGGGTTCTCGGTCCACTCGCCGAACGCGCCTCCGGTCACGGTCGCTTTGAGCCACTCGATGCTGCCTTCGACGCCCACAACGGCTTCCATGCGTCCGTCGCCGTCCAAATCGCCCAGCGCAATCCCTTCAGGCACGCGCCCCGCAAACTCGACCAGCGTGTAGACTTGCCACGGGAAATCGAAGCGCACCGGCGTGGGAGTGGGCGGATTAATCGGCTCGCGCTGGGGGACATTCGGGTTGCGGAACCACTGCAGAATACCATCGCTGGCGCTCGACGAACCGCCAACCGCCGAGCGCACCAGCACGTCGTCGTGGCCATCGAAGTCAATATCAGCGATGGACAGCACGTCGGCGCCGGTGGCGATTGTACCGATGGGGCGATGCTCCCAGGCCGGAATGCCCAGCACGACCTGCCCCGCACCGCCGGGTACCAGTGGGTTGCCGACCCAGCGCACGTTTTGGCTGATGGAATTGGTGTAGGTCACCACCACGTCAAGATCGCCGTCGCCATCGACATCCAGCAGCGCAGCATCCTTGACCGCAGGGGCATCGTCTTCCAGGTTCACGCGGGTCCAGGCAGTGCCGTCGCCGGCGGCGAGCGCTCCGGGATTGATGTACGCGTCCACGCGGCTGTGCTGCGGACGATCGCACGGACAGACAAACTCGTTGTAGGTGACGACGAGGTCCGGCCCGTTGACGCCGTCGATGTCGCCCACCTCGATATCGGTGTAGCCGTTCCACTCCGGCTCGGTCACCTCGCGCGCGGCCGGTACATCGCGCCGCATGGCCAGGAACGACGCGCTGACTTCGACTTCTTGCCAGTTGTCGCCGTTACGGAGTAACGCGGCATCGCCGGGATTCATCAGCAGAATAATCTCGCCCGAGAACACGTCGACCGGTTTGAGTTCCGTACATCCTGGTCCGCAGGAATCGCCGCCCAAGTCCGGGTCGCAGGAGGGATCGGGCGGCGGCTGAATCGGGACGACGCAAAGTTGGGAATCGAAGAACCCCAGGTTCTTGACGGCCACGGCGACATCCAGCCAGCCGTCGCCGTTCAGGTCGCCCAGCTTCAGGCCGCCGAGCGTGACGAAGGGAGACGTGCCGGCCAGGGTGATGGTCTCGAAGCGGACGTTGCCGGCCGCGTCGCGCCGTTGCAGGTGGATCTGCACGGGCTGCGATTCATTCCAGCCGGTGGCCAGGTCCATCAGGCCGTCGTTGTCGATGTCGCCGGCCACGACGAACTTCGGGCCGGCCGAATCTTCGTCGGGCGGATCGACCTGGAATTGCGTGAAGAAGCTGAACGTGTCGGCGCCGTTATCGGTCGAACCGTTGGCATTGCTGTTTGCGAAGCTGCTGCTACCGGCCGGCCCGCCCGTCCCGGATTCGGGAGCGAAGAAGCCGCCGCTGTCGGTGTCGGCCGCGCGGCCCGCGCCGCCGCCGGTGTTGTTGGACGACAGCCCGCCACCGCCGCCCGTGGTCGAACCCGTGCTGTCAGAGCCTGATGGTGTGGAGTTCGACCCGCGGCAAGCCAGCACCACTGCGATCAGCAAGCCTGCCAGCACCGACGCGCGTCGCCCGCCGCGGCGGGTAAAGTCTGTAATCGTCATGGAAAGCGACCTCCAAGATCCCTTCTGGTGAGTGCGTGGCGAGTGGCGCTCGGGATTACCACTCACGAATCACGACTCACCGCTCAACACGCCGCCTCACGCTCGTTATCGGTTCAAGCCTTGGCCGACTTGCGGGAGGCGCGCAGGGTCCGATAGCGTTACACTCTTATTACGCGCGCGGCGCGCTATGCAGGCGCACCAAAATGCGCGCGCTACGCGGATTTCTCACGGCGTCAGCTAGAAAAACGCTCAGGCGGCGTGCAGTTCGGCCAGGCCAGTAATTCTTTCCGGATGGTATTCCGGCAGTGCTAATTGGGCAGTGGGGTCGTGCGGAGCAGTCTGGATGATCCGCTCGAGTTGGGAGAGCAATGCGTCCTGGCGGCGATAATAGCGCTGCACCATCAAGCGCGCGACGAGGCGGCCGGACGTGGCCGCCAGCTTCCAAGCGGCGTGCCTGAGGCGTGAATCCGTCAGCGACAGGCGGTAGGCGAGATTGGCCTCGATGAGCTTGCGGGTCTCGACCAACATGGTTGCGGAGGAGCCCATGGCGCCGCGGATGGCGACGCGCCCCGTGCGGATGTTGGCGAGCACGGAGCGCCGGTCGCGGCCCTGCGTGATCGTGCAGGTCGTGCCGACGGCGTCGCTGTGGGAGTCGCTACCGGCGACCAGCACCGGCGGACTGCCGCGCCGCCTTGAACTCTGAACTCTGAACTCTGAACCCTGCGCCAACGACCAGACCCAGGCGTTATGCGCATAGGGCCGGGCGCCGTTGATGCCTTCGATCACGTCGAAGAGTTCCAGGTACTCCTCGATGCGGCGCGGAGTGGTAGGCAGATCGAATTTGTTCCAGGTCGGATGGTTCAGCACGAAGAGACGGTTGATCGAGCGCAGATACGGGACCAGCTCCAAAACGTTTCCTGCGAGCCGTTGGATTTCGCGATGCTCGGCCTCGGTGTGGTCGTATACGTTGATGTGGATGACCATGCCGTCGGAAGGAAACGTCGTGGAGACCTCCTCGCCGACGATGAAATCGGGCACGTCGCCGTGCTGGTCGAGAAAGGCCTTGCAGCCGTCGATGGTGTCGTGATCGGTGATGGTGACGTAGTCCATGCCGCGCGACTTGGCCAGGCGATAAATCTGCTGCGGAGTCAGCAGCGGGTAGAATCGCAGGCGCGGCAGAGCCGGGACCAACTCAACCGAATACGTCGAGTGGCAATGCAAGTCGATGCGGACGAGCGTGCTGGAGGCGTCCGAGCGAGCGCCGCGGACGGCAGCGCCGCGCGGGGGCCGCTGGACGATGCGGCATGGCATGCGCGGGGTCAACGGCGCTCGGGGGCGCCAATCGAGGGTCAAATCTTCGGGGTCGAATTCCACGGCCTGTAGCGAATCCTACAACGCGAGTATCCGGCGGGCGAGCTTCGGCAGCGCTCCAAAGTGGCCGGAAAATCGGATTTAACCGATTTTTCATCTCGCCGGGGGTGTTTTCCCCATGCGAACTCAACGCCGCGCCGCGCTAAGCCGATGGGAGTCGTCGATGTCCATCGTTCCGCATCGGGCCGCAACTGTCAAGCGGCATCCTTGCTCGGGGAGACGCGGACAAACAAAACAACTTTACCCATACCACCCAAACTCAGCCGCTGACAATTGGCGTGCGCGTCTTAACTTCTGCTTTATGGGACGTTTACCTCGATTGACAGGCGGTCCGATAGTGCGCTAGAATGGCGACGCTGCGTCCGCAAGCACGCCTTGCGGAGAGTTTCAGGGAAGCAGCGGGCCTGCGTCGTCGCGGCCCTCACGCGGATTCGCCCGGCCGAAACTCTTGCGGGCAAATCGGGCAGGCCCACGCGTGCGTCTGGTGCGGGCGCAGCGGACGGGTGAAGAAGCATGCCCTTGCCGGCCACGCAGGGACGCGGGCCACGAAACCTACAGCCTGGGGATCGTCGGTTGATGAGCGATAAGCTTAGACGCTTAATCTATCTTGGGTTGATCTGCGCGATGCTGGCGGGCGGCGCGGGCACGACGTTCTGGCTGATCCGCAGTCGACCGGAGCCGGTCCGCCACGGCCAGGGCCGCAATGTTCCGCAGGTGGCGGTGCTGCCGGTCGTGCCGCAGACGTTCGCGGCGCCGATTATCGGCCACGGCACCGTGCGCCCGAAGGTCCAAGTCCATATCGTTCCCCAACTTACGGGCCGCTTGACGTATGTCCATCCCGATCTGGCCGAGGGGCAGTTCGTCAAAAAGGGCGAGTTGCTGTTCGAAATCGATCCGCGCACGTACGAATCGCAGGTCCGGCAGGTGGAAGCGGATGTGCGGCGTCTGGAAGCGCAGCTTGCGCGGCTGCCGGACGAAAAATCGGCCGGGGAGCAGCGGCTGGAACTCGCGCGGGCTCAATTGAAGATCGCGGATGACAACGTGGAACGCTGGAAAGGCCTGTTGCATGAACAGGCCGGCGCGACGAAGGTGCAGCTCGAGCAGGCTGAATTGGAACAGCTTCGCGCGAAAGACGCGGTCATTGATTTGGAGAACAAGGTCAGTCTCTACCCGTACATGGTTGCCGAGGCCCAGGCGGCGCTGGACGGACGGCGGGCGGCGCTGGAGGAAGCTCAAAACAACGTTGAGCGCACCCGGATCTTCGCACCGTTCAATGCGCGCATCGACGCCATCACGGCGCAGGCGTCTCAGGTGGTGGTGCCGGCCTTCCAGATCGCGACGCTGACGGACATGGACGCGTTCGAGATCGCTACGGTGCTCGACCCGCGCGACTTGCAATGGACCGAACACCGCGCCTATGCCCGGATTCTGGGACATGAAGCGCCGCCCCCGCCGGACGTGCGCGTAACCTGGACGATGTTCGGGCAGAGCCTGGCATGGCACGGGCAGGTGACGCGCCTCGAGCGGCACGACGAAGCCACGCGCACGGCGCGCGTGGTGGTCGAGGTGGCGAACCTGGAATTCGATCAGAGCCCGGACGACGGTCCGCCGCGGCCATCGCTGTCCATCGGCATGTTCTGTCGCGCAGAGATCCCGGCCGAGCCGCTCAAAGAGGCGCTGGTGATCCCGCGGCACGCCATGCACGACGATCACACCGTGCTGGTGTTCGTGCCGGATGATGTGGATGCCAGCAGCGCCGGGCACCTGGAAATCCGCCATGTGCCGATGTTGCGCACGGTGGGCGATGACGTGCTGGTCGCCTTCAGAGGCGACGAGGAGCGCGTGGTCGCGACGCAGGTTGCGGATTCGGCCGCGGTGAACGAACAGCCGGCGGTTTGCGAGTTGCGACCGAATGACCTATTGATTGTCTCACCATTGCCGCGTCCCGTACCGGGCATGCGGTTGGATTCGCGCCCCGCGCTGGCTGCCAGACATGCGCCGGCCGAGGGCGGCTGGCGCTCGATGCTGGCGGTTGCGGATCGGGCCTGGCAGCGGGCTGCGTCGTACCTGCCTGAACCCGGCGTACCGCGCACTGTTCTCACGCGCGTCGAGCGCGCCGCGCTGCCCCCCCAGCGGTAGTTCCCCATGTCGATCATGCGCAGCATCGTTTCGACCGGGGTACGGAACCCGGTTTTCTCGCACCTGGTAATGGTCTGCTTGACGGTGGGCGGCGTGATCGCGGCGCTGCGCCTGGTGCGCGAGACCTATCCGCCCTTTTCGCTGAACCACATCATTGTCGATTTCGTGTATCCCGGCGCCAGTCCGGACGATTGCGAAAACGTCGCCACGCGCATCGAAGAGGCCATCGCCGGAGTGACCGGGGTGAACGAAGTCTCTTCGGTATCGGCCGAGAATGGCGGGCAGGTCTGGTTGGAGCTGCGCTCCAGCGTGCGCGATCCGAATCGAGTGCTGCAAGATGTGAAAGACCGTGTGGACCGCATCAGCACGCTGCCGGCGGAAGTCAAACGGCCGATCGTCAGCCAACTCGTTTTCCGCGACGAGGTGATCAGCGTGGCCGTTTCGGGCGACGCTCCCGAGCGCGCCTTGCGGCAAACCGCGCTGGATATCAAACGCGAGCTGGTGGCACGGCCGGAGATCAGCCAGGTCACGCTGATCGGCGTGCGCGACGAGGAAATCGCGATCGAAATTTCGGAAGAGGCCCTGCGCCAGTATGACCTTTCGTTCCGCGAGGTCATCGCGGCGGTGGCGCGCGGCAGCCTGGATTTGCCGGCCGGCAGCCTGAAGACCTCCCAGGAAGAATTCACGGTGCGCGTCAAAGGTCTGGGGACCAAGGCCGCGGACTACGAAGACCTGGTCGTGATCTCGCGGTCGGACGGAACGCTGGTGCGCCTGTCGCAGGTGGCGCGCGTGCGCGACAGCTTCCAGGAGAGCGCGCAGCGCGGGCGTTTCAATGGTCAGCCGGGCGTGCTGTTGTCGGTCTATAAGACACCCGACGAGGACGGGACGGTGATCGCGGCGGCCGTGAAGGACTATGTCGCCAGGAATGCGCCGAACGGCGCGTTGGCGTCCGGTCTACATCTGAACATCTGGGCCGACACCTCCAAAGACCTGCAGGAACGTCTGGACATGATCACCAGTAACTCCTGGCAGGCGGTGGTGCTGGTGCTGATCACGCTGGCGGTTTTCCTGAACCTGCGGCTGGCGTTCTTCGTGTCGTTGGACTTTCCGGTCGTCTACGCCGGAACGCTGGGCATCATGTACCTGTGCGGCGCGACGATCAACATGATCACGCTGTTCGGCCTGATGATGGTGGCCGGCATGATCGTGGACGACTCGAACGTCATTGCCGAAGCGGTTCTGGCGCGGCTCAAAAAGGGTGAATCGCCGCAGCTTGCGGCGGTCAACGCCACCGTTTCGATCGCCACGCCGGTGATCGGCTCGGTCGCGGCCGTGGTGGCCGCGTTCGTGCCGCTGTTTTTCGTCAGCGGCGTCATGGGCAATTTCATCAGCGGCCTGCCGCTGGTCATCATCGCGGCTTTGAGCGTTTCGCTGTTGGAAGCCTTCCTGGTGCTGCCGGCGCACCTGAGCCATGTGGGCCGCGAGCTGAACCCGCGCGGTTCCAGGCTGGATCGCCTGCGCCTGTGGAGCCGCGAAAAACTGGATCACGGCATCGATCGCTTCGTCGATTCGAGCTACGTTCCAGCGCTGCGCTGGGCGCTGCGGCATCGCGGCGTGACGCTTACGCTGGCGCTCGTCTGCGGAATGCTGACGGCCGGCTGGATTCTGGGCGGGCACATGCCGCTGGTACTTTTGCCCAAAATCGACGGCAACACGTTGAAGGCGCGGGTGCGCTTCCCGGAAGGGACTCCGGAAGCGGTCTTGAGCGATACCGTACAACGTCTGGAACAGGCCGCGGTAAAATTGAACCGCGATCCGGCCGTCAAGCCAGCCAGCGCTGGCGACCTGGTGCGACAGTCGTTCGCCACGGTCGGCGAGTGGTCCGGATTCATTCCGGAGCGCGGCGACAACCTGCTTGAGGTGCAGATCGAGTTGATGGGCACCGAGCAGCGGCGGGTGGATAGCGAGCGAATTATCGAGCGTTGGCGCGCCCTGACCGGGCCGCTGCCGGAAGCCGTGGCGCTGTCGTTCAGCCGCCAGCAACTCGGACCGACGGACAAGCCGATCGAAATCCGATTGCACGCGGACAGCCTGGATACGTTGCGGACCGCGGCCGACGCCGTCGAGCAGCAGCTCGGCGCGCTGGCGGGCGTCACGCAAGTGGACGACGATCTGCTGCCGGGCAAGCGCGAGCTGCGCGTCGCGCTCATGCCGCTGGCGCGCACAGTCGGCCTGACGCTGGAGGATGTGGCGCTGCAGCTTCGGCAGGCATTCTTCGGCGGCGAGGCGGTGCGGATTCTGCGCGAGCGCCAGGAAGTCAAAGTGCAGGTGCGTTACCCGCGCGCCGATCGGCGCAGTCTGGCCGATCTGGACAACATGCGGCTGCGGACCGTCACGGGTCAGGCGATCCCGTTCCATGAGGCGGCGCGCGTGGACCTGGTGCAGGGAATCTCCGCCATTCGCCATCAGGACGGGCTGCGCCGGGCGCGCGTCTGGGCCGACATCGATGAAAAACGCGCCAACGCCGAGCAGATCATCGCCCACCTGCAGAAGCAGTTCCTGCCCGAGTTGAGCGCCTCGACACCCGGGCTGAGTTACTCCATCGGCGGGCAACATGCGCAATTGCGCGAGTCGCTGGGCAGCTTGTTCAATGGTTACGTGGTTTCGATCCTCGCGATCTACGCGATCATGGCCGGGCTGCTGGGTTCGTACACGCAGCCCTTGATCATCATGGCGACGGTGCCCCTGGGCCTGACCGGCGCGGTGGTCGGGCACATGCTGATGGGCTGGGACATGACGCTCATGAGCCTGTTTGGCGTGGTGGCTCTGACGGGCGTGGTAGTCAACAACGCGATCGTCATGCTCGATGAGGTGAGCAAGCTGCGCGCCGAAGGGCTGCCGGTGGAGGACGCGATTCGCGAGGGGGCGCGCTCGCGATTTCGGCCCGTGACATCGACGGCCATCACGACCGTGGTGGGCCTGCTGCCGATGCTGACCGAACGCAGCACGTCCGCGCAAACGCTGATCCCGATGTGCATCTCGCTGGATTTCGGGCTGACGTTCGCGACTTTCCTGACGCTGCTGGTCGTGCCCGCGACGCAGTTGTTCAGCAATGACATCCGGCGCTTTGTATACTGGCTGCGGCGTGGCGGCGAGTATCCCGCACGCGAACTGGTCGAGGCCAGCGTAGCGCATGCCGAGCACGGCGAGATCGGGCATGCGGCTGTGCCGACCTCCGGACATTCTTGAGCGAATCGACAGGTCAGGCACGGAGGCGAAAGCCCATGAGCTTCGCGCGGCGGGTTGGTTACCGGCATCCGGCGCACCTGCTGGTTGCGTTGGTCTGCGCGTGCGATGCTCCGTCCGAACGCGTGGAGACGTGGCTCTTGGCGCCGGCGGCGGACCGCGCGCCCGCCGTCTGGGGCATGGAGCCGCCGATCGCGCTCGAGCGCGAAGCGCCGCTGCCGCCGCCCTCCGGCGAGTTGACGTTAGATGAGGCGCAGCGGCGCGCGCTGCGCGCCAACCCCGACATCCACGCGGCCGTGGCCCGGCTCGAGTCCGCCTTCGCGCGAATCGGCGAGTCACAAGCCGCGTATTATCCGAATCTCTCGTTGACGGGTAACTGGTCGCGGACGTTTCTGAGCCCGTCACTGGTCGGGCGCATCACGCCACCAATCAATCCCTTGCCGTTTCTGCCTTTTTCGCCGACGCAGGATACGCTGAACTTCGCCAGTATTCTCAGCGCCTTGAGCCGGCCGTTGCTCCAGACGGGCGGCCTGGGCGGTGGCGACTCGAACGGTTTCAGCCAGAATTCGTTCACCTTTACGGCCACCTGGACGCTGTTCGATGGATTTGTCCGGCGGGCGCGGCTGCTGGCGACGCGGGCCAACTACTCGGCCTCGAAGTATGAGCGCGCCAACGTCGAGCGGCTGATCAGCAGCGCCGTCAACGCGGCCTATCACCAGACGCAGTTGGGCCGCGAGCAGCTTCGCGTGGCCATGGCCGACGAGGCTTTCAGCCGCGAGCAGTTGTCCGAGACGGAGAAGATGGTGCGGGCCGGCACGGCGGCGCGCGATGACGTGCTGAACTTTCAGGTGCGCGTGCTGGCCGCCCAGGCACAGGTCACCGCCAGCACCGGAGTACGCGACATGGGCCGCGTACTGCTGGCGGAGCTGCTGGCGCTGCCGGATGTACACTGGCCGGAAGGACTCGAAGTCGCCGCGCTGACCGAAGAGCAGCCCGAAGATCTGGTCGAGCCGGAGGTGGGCGCCTGGACCGAACGGGCGATCGAGAATCGCGCCGACCTGAAAGCGGCTGACTACCGCCTGAAGAGCGCATCGGAGAACATCCGCTTGGCGCGGGGTCAGTTCAGCCCCACGCTGAACCTGAGCGGCTCGTATGGTTTTGAGAAGCGCTCGACGTTCGAGTTGTCGGAAGACGATCAGACGGCCGCGGGCGGGCTGGAAATGCGCTGGCAGATCTTCACCGGCGGGTTTCGCACCTCGCAGCTTCGCCGCGCCGAGGCCGAGCGCCGCGAGGCCGCCGCACAGTTGGAACGTACGCGCAACGCCGTGCTCTCCGAAGTGCAGCGGGCCATCATCGGCCTCAAAGACGCGCAACAGCAGGTCGCGCTGCAGCGCCTGACGCTGGAGGCCGCGACCGAGAACCGCCGCATCGTGCAAGCCCAATACGTCGCCGGCCGCGCCACGCTTGTCCGCTTGAACGAAGCCCAGCGCGATTACGTGCAGGCCGACGCCAATCTCGCCACGGCGCGCATTCGTCTGCGGCAAGCGTGGAGCGATTTGAACACGTCGGCCGGATCGAATGACCAATAGGTTTTTGCGCGATCGCCCCGGTAGGGGCGGAAGAATGAAGCCCACGGCGCAAGCCGTGGGTACGCGGTCGCGTTTTGGAACAAGCCCCGGGAGGGGCGAAAGAAAGAAGCGCATGCCGACGACAAGACTGCGGTTCTTGCGCCCCCGCGGGGCTGAAGTGTTCTCAGACCGTTCCCCACGGCTTGCGCCGTGGGCTTTACTCTTTCGCCGCTCCGCGGCTGCGTTGAGCCTTCACTCCTGCGGACCCCGCCAAGATCATGCGGGTCCGAGACCCGGTTCAGATCCTGTTTGCATTGGCTCGCCGTTATGGCGTGGTCGGTACGCGCCGGTGAGCATGACCAGCGCGCCGGGCAGGGACCAGAGCAGGTGAATCATGCGCAGCGCGATCGCCAGACAGAGGAGCTGCGCGAATGTGCCGTGCTGCTTAAGAAACAGGAAGTAAACCGCCTCCATTGTGCCGGCGCCCTGGAATGAAATCGGCACGGCCGCGACCACGTTACCGGTGGCGATGTAGACGTAGTAATCGCCGATGGCGGCCACGTTCCATTCCATTCGCAGAGCGCGCGCCGCCAGCATCACGGCACTGACGGCCAGGAAATGAATGATCACCGTGATTGCCAGTGCGGTGCTGAGCAGCACTCGATGCCGCAGCAGGCGCTGCGTGGATTGATCGGCGCGGCGCAGATGCTCCAGCCAGCGGCCGATTTTGGATTCTGGATTTTGTATTCTGGATTCGGGCCCGCCGGTCGCGCGGCGGACGAGACTGCGGGCTTTCTGGGATAGGAACAGCGCG
>DASXUA010000729.1:0-23430 GCA_036505095.1 Phycisphaerae bacterium | reverse complement strand
ATGGTCTCGGGTTTCTTGACCTCACCAAACGACCAACTGCGGATGTCGTTGGGCGAAGCCAGCGTAATCTTCACGGCGCCGTAGTCGTTGATCCGATCGTAGATCGTTTCCGACATATTGCTTTGCACCTTTCTGTATCGGTGCCGGCCGGCGGCGGACGTCCCGCCCGCCGCGGCCGGTTTTGGTTACTTCGCCGCCACCACGGCCTCGCTGCGCGAGACCGTGCCAACCGTCGTAGCGCCTGAACGTCGTGTATCCAGCGACAGCGGGACCAGCCCCGCCACTCGGCGGAAGCCCAGGTCTTCGCAGAAGTCCACCTCGGTCCCGTAGGCCACCACGTCGATGCGCTCCACGCCGGCCTGTCGAAAAGCCCCGATGACCCGCTCGGCCATGGTGCGGGCGATGCCGGCGCTATCATGCTCGATGCGCCCATCCACCCGCGTCACGCAGCCCGGACCCTGACAGGCCGGATCGAGCTTGCACTCGATGATGTGCCCGCGCACGCCGTCGGTCACGCCGCGGGCGATGCCGATCAGGCTGCCGTTCTGGCGGGCCGTCACGAAACAAAACGAATTCGCGATCATGCGCTCCAACTTGTCGATCGAGTGCGTCGTCGCATGCCCCTGTCGCCGGTAGAACTCGAGCAGCTCGCTCGCGTCCACGCGATTCGGCACGTCCACAACGACCTCGGCCGCCCGCTGCGGCGCTGCCAGTTCGACACCGGTAGTGGCCATTCGCTTCCTCCTTGAATGATCAGACAACGCGACGTTTCTCCAACTGAATATTCATACCCAGGCCGCGGATTTCGTTGCACAACACGTCGAAGCTGACCGGTGTGCCGGCTTCGAGCGTGTTCTGTCCCTTGACCATGGATTCGTAAATCTTGGTGCGGCCTTCGACGTCGTCGCTCTTGACGGTGAGCAGCTCCTGCAGGACGTAGGCGGCCCCGTACGCTTCCAGTCCCCAGACCTCCATCTCGCCAAAGCGCTGCCCGCCCGTGCGCGCCTTCCCGCCCAGCGGCTGCTGCGTGATCAAACTGTACGGGCCCGTCGCCCGCGCGTGGATCTTGTCATCCACCAGGTGATGCAGCTTCATCATGTAGATGTAACCGACGGTCACCTGCAGGTGGAACGGGTCGCCGGTACGGCCGTCGTACAGCCGCACCTTCCCGCCGCGCGGCATCTCGACGAAGATTTCGCGCGTCCGTCCGGCCTGCTGCACGGCCGGCAGCTTGTCGCGCCGCTCGCGCACGCGCGCATTGGCCTCTTCGATCGCGACGTGGATTTCGTCTTCGGTGGCGCCGTCAAACACCGGCGTCACTCCCTGAAACCCGCAGATCGCCGCCGCCCAGCCCAGATGCGTCTCGAGAATCTGTCCGACGTTCATACGCGACGGAACACCCAGCGGGTTCAGCAGGATGTCGACCGGCGTGCCGTCCTCCAGGAAGGGCATGTCCTCTTCCGGCAGGATGCGGGCGATGACACCCTTGTTTCCGTGGCGACCGGCCATCTTGTCACCGACTGAAAGCTGGCGCTTGGTGGCCACGTAAACCTTCACCATTTCCAGCACGCCGCTCGGCAGGTCGTCGCCGCGCTTCATCTGCGAGACCTTCCGCTCGCGCTCCTCCTCGAGTTCGGCGATGCGCGGCCAGAAGCGATCCACGACGGCCAGCGCCGCATCACGGATCGACGCGGGTTTGACCCACTTGAGGTCGCGCGTCCGCACCTGGTCCTTCAGGCCCTCGATCTGTTCCAGGATGACTTCCGACACGTCGCTGTGGCCGACCTTCTGGCGCGTGTTCGGGTCCACCATCGGCTGCTCCGTCATCCGCTCGATCTCCTCGGCCATCTGCTTGAAGATCGCGATGATCTTGCGGTTGGCCTCCGTGGTGAAATCCTTGATCTGGGCCGCGAGCTGCTTCTTCTGATCGTCGGTCATGTGCATGCGGCGGCTGAAGCGCTTGGCGTCAATGACAATGCCTTCTTCGCCACTGGGCACTTCCAGCGAGTCGTTCTTCACGTCCTCGCCGGCGCGCCCGAAAATAGCGTGCAACAGCTTCTCTTCGGGCGATAGCTCGCTCTTGCTCTTGGGTGAAACTTTGCCGACCAGGATGTCACTCGGACCGACCCGCGTGCCGATGCGCACGATGCCGTCGGCATCCAGGTTGCGCAGGGCGCGCTCGGAAACGTTCGGGATGTCGGCCGTAAACTCCTCGCGCCCCAGTTTGGTCTCGCGGATTTCCACTTCGAATTCATCGATGTGGATGCTGGTGAAGGTATCGGCCTTGACCAGCCGCTCGCTGATGAGAATGGCGTCCTCGAAGTTGTAACCGTCATAGGTCATGAACGCGACCAGCACGTTCTTGCCCAGCGCCAGCTCGCCTTTGGCGGTCGCCGGGCCATCGGCGATGATCTGGTCCTTGCGGACCTTGTCGCCCAGGCGCACGATCGGCCGCTGGTTCAAGCAGGTGCGCTCGTTGAGGCCCTGGAACTTCCGCAGCACGTACTCGTCCGTGTCGTTGATCACGATCCGCTCCGCATCGACGAACGTCACCTTGCCCGGTTTCAGCGCACGGATCACCATCCCACTGTAATCCGCCACCGAGTGCTCCATGCCGGTGGCAATAATGGGCGGATCCACCTCGAGCAGCGGCACGGCCTGGCGCTGCATGTTCGAGCCCATCAGCGCGCGGTTGGCATCATCGTGCTCCAGGAACGGAATCAGCGCCGCCGAAACGCCGACGGTCTGCTTGGGCGAGATGTCGACGTATTCGACTTCGCCGCTCTCAACCT
Source organism: Phycisphaerae bacterium (assembly GCA_036505095.1). Lineage (GTDB taxonomy): Bacteria > Planctomycetota > Phycisphaerae > UBA1845 > UBA1845 > DASXUA01. The sequence goes on along the minus strand of DASXUA010000729.1, from coordinate 20,638 downwards.
GTGCCAGATCGCCGCGCATGCGCGCGATGACCGGGCCTTCGTGTAACCGGCCGGTGCCCGGATCCATCGCCTCCGGTGGCGCCAGCACGTGCCGCATTTCCTCGTCGGCCCGCAGCATGACGACGTCGCCATCGACTTTGCCGGCCTTGTGGACCTTGCGGTAGGGCGTGATCAAAAAGCCGTAATCATCCACCGCGCTGTAAATCGAGAGCGACGCGATCAGACCGATGTTCGTGCCTTCCGGCGTCTCGATCGGGCAGATGCGGCCGTAGTGCGAGATGTGCACGTCGCGCACTTCAAACCCCGCGCGTTTGCGGTTCAGACCACCCGGGCCCAGCGCCGAGAGCCGCCGCTCGTGCGTGAGCTGGCTGAGCGGATTGGTCTGGTCGACCACCTGCGACAACTCGCCGCGCCCGAAGAAGAACTCGATGCTGGAGCTGACGCTCTTGCTGTTGACCAGTTCCGCGATGCGCCCGAGCTGGTCCGGGTCCTTGAGGCTCATGCGCTCCTGGACCGTGCGGCGCAGCTTCAGGAAGCCCTTGCGCAATTCATCGGCCGCCAGCTCATCCAGCGTGCGCAGCCGCCGATTGCCGAGATGGTCGATGTCATCGATCTCGTATTGCGACTCGCCCGTGCGAAGCTGCAGCATGTACTTGAGGCAACTGACGACGTCCTCGACCTTGAGGACCTGCACCTCGTCGTCGCCGGTCAGGCCGAGTTTGCGGTTCAGCCGGAAGCGCCCGACCTTGCCCAGGCGATAGCGATTCTCGTCGAAGAACTTCTCGTGGAAGAGCTTCTTAGCCTTATCGAGTTGCGGCGGGTTGCCCGGCCGCAGGCGCGCGTAAATCTTCAGCAGCGCCTCTTCGTGCGAGTGCGAACCATCGTCGGCCAGCGTGTTGAGGATCAGCGGGTCGCTCACCTTGGCGATCACCCCCACCTCGCCGAGGTTGGAGTTCTGAATGCGCGTGATGGCCTCGCCGATCTGCGCGCCGGCCTTCACCAGTTCCTCGCCGCTGGCCGTGTCGATGATGGCGCCGGCCGCATACATCTCGGGCTTGAGCTGGCTGGGCTTGACCTTCTTGATCTTGTGAAATTCGTTGATGATCGCCTCGTCGCTGCCAAAACGCTCGTCCATCGCCCGGATGAACGTGGTCGCGGCGATCTTGCTGGACTGGTCGATACGGACCGCCAGAATATCTTTCTTGGTGACGTTGATCTCGATCCAGCTTCCGCGCTCCGGGATGATGCGGCAGGCGTGCAGCGCGCGGTCGCCCTCGGCCTGATCCTTGACGAAGTCCACGCCCGGCGAGCGGTGAAGCTGCGAGACGATCACGCGCTCCGCCCCGTTGATGATGAATTCCCCGCCGCCCATCATGATCGGCAGGTCGCCCAGGTAGATCAGATCCTCCTGGATTTCGTCCTTGTCCTTGCGCGTCAGCCGCACGCGGATGCGGAACGGCATCCCATACGTCAGGCGAAGCTGGCGGCACTCGTCGGGCGTATAGCGCGCCTTGCCCAGCTCGTAGTTGATGTACTGCAGCGCCATGTTCCCGTCGTAGCTTTCGATCGGGTACACTTCGCGCAGCAACCGCTCCAGCCCGTGATTCTTGCGCGCGTCGGGCGCCGCCTCTTCCTGCAGGAAGCGGCGGTACGACTCCGTCTGCATCTCGATCAGGTTCGGAATCGGCGTCCCATCGCCGACCTTGGCGAAACTTCTCACGGTGCGGTTCGACAGCATGTCTGTGATCCTTCCTCGCGCAAGAGCGCAGGGCACCAGCGCAGTCCTTTCGACCCCGCTCGCACCCCCGTGCGGATTCAGCTATTTCGGCTGGGAACGATCACAGGCCGCGAGGCATCTGTTGGGTCCGGCGGCCCCAGATCGCCGGACTGTCCCGCCCCGCAGGCGTGCTACACGGTCGCCCTTGACACGCCGCGGCGGGCTTCGCCCGCGGGCCGCCGATGCGGCCCGGCCCGCAAAGCGGGCTGCGGCGAGTCAAGGGTCGCGGTCTACTTGAGTTCGACCGCAGCGCCGGCCTCTTCCAGCTCCTTCTTGAGGGCGTTCGCTTCGTCTTTGCTTAGCCCTTCCTTGACCGCTTTGGGAGCGCCGTCCACCAGGTCCTTGGCCTCCTTCAGGCCCAGACCGGTGTGCGCCCGCACCACCTTGATGACTTGGATTTTCTTGTCGCCCGCACCGAGGAGAATGACGTCGAAGGCCGTCTTCTCTTCGGCAACGGGAGCCGCGGCGGCGCCCCCGGCGGCTGGCGCCGCCATCATGACACCGCCGCCCGCCGGCTCGATGCCGTGCACCTGCTTGAGGCAGTCGACCAGCGACTGCGCATCCTTGACGGTCAGACCGACCAGCCGGTCGGCCAACTCTTTGATCTGCGAAGGGAATTCTGCTACCGACATCGAACCTCGCTCCACGCCGCTCGCCGATCCTATCGCGCGGGCGACTTTATCGTCACGTCAGTCGATAGGCGGCACCCACGCGGTGCCATTTCATTCCGCGCTTTCGCCGGAACCAGTCGAACTGTCCGTGCATTTCGGGTCAAATTGCGGGTTTTTGATTCTATCGCCCGCCGGGCAAATGTCAAACCCCCGGGTGGCATGGCTGCACGGCTTCAGCCGGGTAGCCATGCTCTCGCTCGCCCACGGCCACCGGTTTATCCGGGGGCAGGGGCCGTCTCATCGTGCTTCTCGGCCAGGGCTTTCAAGCAGCCGGCGATCTTGCCGCCCGGTGATTGCGCGCAGCCGGCGATAGCGCGACCGGGCGAGCTGATCAGCATTAATAGCTCGCCAATCAGCTCCCGCCGACCGCGCATCCGCGCGACTTCCTCCACGGGTACCAGATTCCGCTCGCCTTCGATGATCGCCCGCTTAAGCTTAAGCTTTGGAAATTCCTTGCTCCAGCGAACGAGCTCCTTGGCGACGTCCATGACGGATGTTCCGCCCGTGACCAGCGCACTGGGGCCTTCCAGCGCCTCGCCCAGTGCCTCGAGCGGACCGCCCTTGAACGCACGCCGCGCCAAACTGTTCTTGACGACGTGCATCCGAATCGACTTGGCGCGCAGCTCCTGCCGCAGCCGATGCGTCCGAACGACGTCCAGGCCGGTCAAATCGACGACGCAAGCGCTATCCAGCCCGTCGAACCGGCGCCGCAGCGTATCGGTGACCATTTCCTTCAGGGGTTTGCTCATAAGCTGTTATGCTCCGCTAGCGCGGTCGTCGCTGGCGCGCTCACTCCTCCGTGGCACCGCCGCCCGGACCACCGACGGCCAGCGTCACTGATGGTGTGTGCGCCGCCGACAAGGCCACCCGTTTGATATAGTGCCCCTTGGCGGTCGGCGGCTTGATTCGCGTCAAATGGCTGACGACGGCCTCGATATTGACCTTCAGATCTGCGTCCGCGAAGCTCGCCTTGCCGACCGGCAGGTGCACGTTACCACCCGCGTCATTGCGGAATTCCAGTTTGCCGGCCGTGTACTCGCGGACGGCCGTTTCGATATCCGGCGTCACCGTCCCCGCCTTGGGCGACGGCATCTTGCCCGACGGACCCAGCACGCGCCCGAGCTTGCCGACCTTGCCCATAAGCTGCGGATGCGCCACGGCCACGTCGAAATCCATCCAGCCCTTCTGGACCTTGTCGATCAGTTCATCGGCGCCGGCCTCGATCGCGCCGGCTGCCTTGGCCTTCTCGGCCAGCGCCGGATCGCAGAACGCGATCACGCGCTTGGTCTGGCCGATCCCTTTCGGCAGCGAGATCGACCCGCGCAGCATCTGGTCCGCCTGCTTCGGATCGATCCCCAGATGCACGACGATTTCGACCGTCTGATCCAGCGCCTTGCGCTTCTTGAATCCCTTGTAGGAGCGGTCGGCACGCTCGCCGGCCATGGCCTTGACGCGGCGGACGCCCTCGTCAATCGACACGGACTTGCCCTGGTCGCCCGCGACTTCCAACTGCTTCTTGTATCGAACTGCGAGTGCCGTCATTCACGTCTCCGACCGGAGGGCGGGCGTCCCGCCCGCCGTACATCTCACTGTAGCGTCGCCCCTCGTGGGCGGCGCCGGGCACAAGGCCCGACGCTACTAAGCCGTCTCGACTTTCAACCCCATCGAGCGGGCCGTGCCCGCGACAATGCGCTCGGCCGCTTCGAGGCTGCCGGAATTCAGGTCCTTGATCTTGCGCTGCGCGATCTCGCGAATCTGTGCCGGCGTGACGGTCCCGATCGTCTCGCGGCCGGGTGTCCCACTACCTTTGGCAAGATTGGCCGCCTGGCGCAGCAACACGGCCGCCGGCGGGCTCTTCACCTCGTAGGTGAACGACTTATCCGAGTAGATGCTGATGACCACGGTGACCGTCATGCCGTTCAGCTCTTTGGTGGCGGCGTTGAACTGCTGGACGAACTGCCCGATGTTCACGCCATGCTGACCCAGAGCCGGACCGATCGGCGGGGCCGGCGTAGCCGACCCACCCGGGGCCTGCAGCTTCACGGTTGCTACGATTTCTTTTGCCTTCGCCACGTAATCGCCTCGAATCTCGCCGTACCACGGCGGGTGGCATGCTTTCACGCGCAGCGGGTAAGCATGCCTTCGGGATGCATGGCTACCCGGCTGCGCCGTGAAGCCATGCCACCCATATCACGAAACCTTCTCCAACTGCCAGTATTCGACTTCCACAGGTGTCGAGCGGCCGAAGACTTCCAGCACCACCGTCACCATGCCGCGTTTTTCGTCGACGCTCTCGACCTCGCCCTCGAAATTCTCAAAGCTGCCTTCGGTGATCTTGACCACGTCGCCCTTTTTGAGATCCAGACCCGACAGCCCCGGCTGCTCCTCGGCTTTGGCCGATGCTGCCAGCATGCCGACCACGTCGTGCTCGGGCATCGGGGTCGGCTTGCCATCCGAGCCGATGAAGTCGCCGACTCCCGTCGTCTCCTTCACCATGAACCAGACATTTTCAAAGACCTTGCCGTCCGGCTCGGTCGCCATTTCGACGAACACGTAGCCCGGATAGAGCTTCCGCTCGACGATTTTGGCGTGACCGCCCTTCAGCCGCTTCTCCTTGAGGGTGGGAACCAGAATGCGACCGACGCGCGTGTCCAGACCCTCGATCTTGACCTTGCGCTGCAAGGCCTCGGCGACCTGCTCCTCTTTGTTCGAGGCCACCCGCAGCACATACCACTTCATGCCGGGCTGCGCCAGAGGTGCCTGTTCCACTTGGGTTTCGGTCACGGTGAACCACCACCAAACAGGGATTTCAGGACCGGCGGGCCGTGCAGCACACCGATCCACGAGAAAAACAACATGAACGACACATCCACGACAAACAGCAGAACGCCCATGAGCAGCGTGGTAAAGATGACCACCTTGGTCGAGCCCCACAGCTCGCGCTTGGTCGTCCAACTCACCTTTTTCATCTCGCCTTCGGTGGCGATCAGAAAATCGCACGTTTTGCGGTTCACCCCCACGAGCCAGTAGAGCAAGATGGACAATGCCGCACACCACGCCACCGGGATCAGCGCGCGAATCCAGACCGCCCACGGAGCATCGGGCAGCACGCCGGTCAGCCGGTTATTGATCGCGTAGGCGCCGCCCACAATCAGCACGGCCGCACCGCCCGCCGTCCACCAGCGCAGGTGCTTGCCCTGTCCGCGCTTGTAGATTTCAAAGAACGGGTGCGTGGGCGGCCGCGGCTCCGGCGCGCGGTCGTTGCCTCCCGGCTCTCGAGGTCCAGCCATCTTCTTCGGCGCTCCCGCGGCCGGACGCGATCCGCGTTCGACCGCCGCGGTCTTACCGTCCAACACCCCGGCCGCCGGAACGGCGCCGCTCAGCGCGTCGCCGATTCCCGTTGTCTTCGCCATGTTACTTCCGTTTGATCTTGTGCGGCGTCCGCTTCCGCTGCCGCCGGCAGAACTTGCTCAGTTCCAGCTTGGGCGTGCCGCCCTGTACGTTCACCGTGGTGCGGTAGTTCAGGTCGTTGCACTCCTTGCATTGCAACCAGACGTTTTCGCGTTTGAGCGCCTTGGCCATAACCGCCGCTCCACACTGGGGGGCGGACGTCCCGCCCTTTACCGAGGGGTTTGGGTCCCCGAGTCGCAGATCCGCCGTGGCGGGGTCAAGGGTCCCGCCCGCCAGACTTCCAACAGCGTGCTACTGCACGACTTTCGTAACGACGCCTGACCCCACCGTGCGCCCACCTTCGCGCACCGCGAAGCGCAGCCCCTGCTCCATCGCGATCGCCTTGCCCAGCTCGACCATCATTGTGATGTTGTCGCCCGGCATGCACATTTCGGCCCCGCCCGTGAGATTGAGCGAACCGGTCACGTCCGTTGTACGGAAGTAGAACTGCGGCCGGTATCCATTAAAGAACGGCGTATGGCGCCCGCCCTCTTCCTTGGTCAAGACGTAGACCTCGGCCTCGAACTTCGTGTGCGGCGTGATCGAGGCGGGCTTGGCCAGCACCTGACCGCGCTCCAACTCTTCCTTCTCGACGCCCCGCAGCAGGCAGCCGACATTGTCACCGGCCTGACCCGTGTCGAGCGTCTTGTTGAACATCTCCACGCCGGTAACGGTCGTCTTGCGCGTCTCGCGCAGCCCGACCAGCTCGACTTCGTCGCCGACCTTCACCACGCCGCGCTCGATGCGGCCGGTGCCCACCGTACCGCGTCCCTTGATGCTGAACACGTCTTCCACCGACATCAGGAACGGCTTGTCGATTTCGCGCACCGGCTCGGGCACGAACTTATCGATGGCATCCATCAGTTCCTGGATGCACTTGGTCTTCGCCGCGTCCTTGGGATTCTGCAAAGCGGGCAGCGCCGAGCCGCGGATGACCGGCGCCTCGTCACCGGGGAAATCGTATTTGGTCAGCAGCTCGCGGACCTCCAGCTCCACCAGGTCGAGCAGCTCCGGATCGTCCACCAGGTCCACCTTGTTCAGGAAGACGACCAGATACGGCACGTTCACCTGACGAGCCAGGAGGATATGCTCGCGCGTTTGCGGCATCGGCCCGTCGGCCGCGGACACCACCAGAATGGCGCCGTCCATCTGGGCCGCGCCGGTGATCATATTCTTGACGTAGTCAGCGTGACCGGGACAGTCGATGTGCGCGTAATGCCGCTTCTCCGTCTCGTATTCGACGTGCGAAGTGGCGATGGTCAGAATCTTGGTGGGGTCGCGGCGGCCTTGAGATTCCGAGGCCTTGGCGACTTCATCGTAACTGACGGCCTTGGACAGCCCCTTGGCGGCCTGCGCCATCGTGATGGCGGCCGTCAGGGTCGTCTTGCCGTGGTCCACGTGTCCAATCGTACCGACGTTGACGTGCGGCTTGGTGCGCTGAAAAACATCCTTAGCCATGAAACTCGTGTCCTCCACTCACGGGGTCGGCGGCGCCGCGTTCAGCGGGCCGGCACTCCGACACCCACGGTTTCCAACGTTCATCTGGCCCGCGCTGCGCTCGAAACTGAGGCGGCAGACTCAGCGCCCCGCCGCCTTCGATACTGCGAAGCTGCTGGCGGGGCTTGAACCCGCGACCTCGTCCTTACCAAGGACGCACTCTACCAACTGAGCTACAGCAGCACGGGCGCCAGCACGTCCAAACCTAGAGCCGGGCAAGTATAAAGTCCGTCCCAACCGTGTCAAATGCAAAAACGACCCGCGCCGTCGCAAACTCCACGATCCGGCGGCGCTGGCGGCGTTCGTCCGATACCCGGAACTTGGCGGGCCTTCTTATCCGGCACGCTATTCTATCCCGCCCAGCCGCCCTGTCCAGCGGGAGGGCGAGGTCGCAGATCCGCCGACCGGGAGGGCGAGGCTCCCGCCGAGCGGGAGGGCGAGGCTCCCGCCGAGCCGCCCGTGGTAGGTCTCCGACCGGGACCTGCTGGCACGGGCCTCTCCTCGGCGAGTCGCCCGTTCGAATGCGCTATTGTGGTCCGGACTTCCCCTGTACGGGATTGTGGTGCGGGCCTCCGGCCTGCACCGGCCGTACACACCATCTCACCCGCGCCGTCGTTGGCATCTCCTTGTCCCACCCGAACACTTCCCGTATATTCTCGCTCGCCCTGCCTCAATGCGCGGTAGGATCGCGGCCGAGATGCTGCGAAACGCATTGAAGACGGAGCGCATCAACGCCGACAAGCCGCACCTGTGGAAGGCCGACGTGGCTGCCTCGGTGGACCAGTTCAACAGGTGGTTCATGCAGTTCGCGCCCGAAGCCTTCCGCAAGACGCGCGTCACGACGACCGAGCACGTGAAGGCCGCGCTGCTCGCCACCGATGACCTGCGCCAGCTTACGCCGGACATGCTCAAGGCGCACCCGGACGCGCTGCCCACGCTCCGCATGGCCACCGCACCGCCGCTCGCCGTTGATCGCCTGATCGGTCTTGCGAACGTCAGCAAAAACCTCGTCGGCCGGATGGAAGAAGGCAAGCTCCCCACGAAGATGAACGATTCGGACCGCGACACCGAACTCACCGCGATCACCCGCGTCGTCATCCAGCTCCTCGACCGCGATATTTTCCCGTGGCTTGAAAGCGCCAAGACGCCGGGCGAGCACGAGCGCACCCGCGCCGCCACCATCGTTGCCGATCGGCTATGCCGCGCAGGCAGCGACGTCATCGTGCGCGGCGCGCGCAAGCGGCACCAATTCTCCGTCATCGCCGTGTACCTCGAATCACGCGGCTACCGCCAGGTGGTCCACCCGCTCGATCAGCAGCTCCCCAGGAACGATCCGGGCACGTACACGCTTGGCGTCCGCGTGCCACTGGTCATGGGCCGCGAGTCCGTAATGGCCGCCGACATGCTCATCGAGCCGCACGATCCCAACGCTCGAACCATCCTGCTGGATGTCAGGTGCGCGCTATCATTCGCGGCCGCCAACAGACACTCCGCCAGCGATGCCCTCAAATTCCGCGAGTTTCACTGGACGTATCACGACCACGCCACTTTCGCCGTCATGCTCGGCGGCTACTTCGACCCCGGCTACCTCGGCACGCAAGCCGCCGAAGGCTCGGATTGGATATGGCAGCACCGGCTCGAAGATCTGGCCACCCTTGGGGTGTGAGCCGTCGCATTCGCGTTTGACTAACGGAATCGGTCCGGTCGCCCATCAGGATCCCTCCGCGCGGTCCGGAGGCACCTACGGGCTCCCCGCAATTTGCGCCTCAATCCGCCCGCCACGCCAGCCACCCACGACCGATCAACGGGCACACGTTGGCGCACTACGCTTTCGACCGGAAAATATCGCCAGACCAAGGACGCAGGAGTGCAACCGTATGCCAAAGGCGGCGCGAGAACGATTCCTGCAGGAGTTGCACGCCCGCTTCCCAACTGCGCGCAAGCTCGCCAACACGCAGTCCCTCTATGACATCGGCGGCGGCGCGGCACGGCTCTACATCCGATACTCACGCCGGCACCCAGGTAACACCACCTTTTATGGCTTACGCCGCCAGGACCTTCGCGAACTCGAAGGGCGCTGCTCATTCATTTGTTTCTTGTGGGACGAGCAATTCGAGCCGCTTGTGGTTCCTTTCGGCGAATACGAAGAGGTCTTCCACACCACGCCCCCAGCGCCTGACGGTCAATACAAATCACAAGTTCTTCTTGGCAGCGATGTCACAGAACTCTACATCGCCAACGCTGGACGATTTAACGTCGAGAGTTGTTTTGGTTGGGACGCACTTGATGCTGCCGTACAATCTGCCACCCTGGAATCGTGTCCAACACTGACTCACTCGCAAGTACAGACGCTTCTCGGAGCGATAGGTTTCGCCAAAGGCTATGACGTGTGGATTCCCGCATCGAACCGCGGGCAACTCGATTGGTCGTGCGCCTCCCCGTTCGGCTGCCGGGAGCGCCTGCCGCTCGGTTATGAGAGCGTCGCCTGCGTGCTCGAGGAGGTCGACGTGGTCTGGATCGGAAAGGGATCGACCGAATTGAGTTCTCTATTCGAAGTGGAGCATTCAACACCCAGCTATTCGGGTCTACTGCGATTCAACGATATCCATCTCGCCGCCCCAAGCCTGCGGCCGCGCTTCAACATCGTCGCTAACGACGAGCGCCGTTCCGTCTTCGCCCGCCAGTTGAACCACCCGACCTTTCGCACGAGCGGCTTGAGCGAGATGTGCAGCTTCTTGGAATACGTCGATGTCTACGGATGGTATCAGCGCGTCGCGCGCTCGGTGACAGGAGGTTAAATATGGTTCCACGCAAACAGTCGGCTGGTTGGTGGGTGGTTGTCTACGTTTGGCGTGGGATTCCTGCGAACGTGGAGGTGTTCCGCGGCGAACGCGCTGCCCGGCAGCGCGAGCGATCGCTTCGCCGGTCGCTTGACCTGTCCGACGAGGTCGGCGTGTTCGAGATCGACATCCGCGCCACTCAGCGCACGCGCGGGCATGCCTAACCCGATAATCATCGTTGGGCACTCTTTGCCCCTACGGAGAGCACGCGTGCGTTCGGCGCGTTGCCGCGCTATCTCGCCGGCATGAGAGCCGCATGAACTACTGGGTGACCGATGACTACGACCTGATACGGAAAGCTGTTGCAGCTGCCGCAAGCAGAGCAGAAGGTGCACATTGAGCCTGCCGGCAAACGTCCGATTGGTCGTACAACCAAACTGTTTTCGTGAAGCGCCGCGTCGCCACAGAAGTGCAGTTCGGCAAATATGGCTTCATCGCATACGATCTCTTTGTGAAACACTGCTCTTTTACGTCGGCAACACCAATGATGTCGGCGTTGAGGTTCTGCCAATGAAAGCCATGCAGGCGCACATGTCATCGGGCCCAGGCTACTACGAGGGCGCGCTTTATGACATCGCGCGCCAAGGTCGGGGCGTACCGGCAGTTCCGCTGGTTCTCGGCGGCGTCTTCCCCTGGGCGCGGCACAATGATCGAAAGGAGTAACCCGTGAAATCAGACGAACGCTCGATGCCTCGCTTGCTAATCGTCGTAGAGGGTGGCGTGATTCAGGGCATCTTCGCAGATGCGCCCGTGCGCGTCTCCGTCAAGGATTGGGACAACATCGATGCGGGCGAGCCCTACGATCCTCTTGAGTATTACCCGGTGCCGGTCGAGAGTCCGGAACAACTCGAACGGAGCGCTTTCGAAGGTCTGGAGGACAAAATCACTCTCATGCGCCACCAGGCACGGGGCTTCGAGAACTAGGCGGATAGTGCCGGCCCACCGGGCGCGCGAGAATATCCGGCCGTCGCTGAACAGCCCCTTCGCTCGCAATCTGAAATCTGAACTCTCAACTCTGAACTCTGAGGCGCACCTCGTTGGCCGCCCTCGTTCCCACAGCGCGCGCTTTTCGCGCGCATCGCAGCGAGCGCCGCGCATGTAGTAAGGTAAAGCAGTTGAGCGCCGCAAGCCCGCAACCCCGCGGGTCCGGACCTGCTGCTGCCCTGGCTCGGAAAACTGCGAAATGCTCACGAAAATCACAAAAACCAAGAAACGCACGCATGCGCCCCGCCCAACCCGCGTTCCCGCCTCAAAAATAACGGTGCCGCGCGCCGTTTTTGCGAAAACTCTCACACAATCGCCAACTCCCTGGCTGAACCCTGAATCCCGAACCCTGAACCCTCACCCGCGAACCCTGAACGCTCCCGCGCGTCGCGCCGAGACACACACTCCCAAACCGTCCAACCGTCCAACCGTCCAACCGCTCGACTTTTCAGAACCGGCCGCGCCGGCTCCTAACCCGCTACTCAAAAAGCCTATGCTCGGCTGTCGCCTTGGCGGTTCCATTATTCCTGTGGCGACCGCGAGTCCTACGATTGATGCGATTGGTTGCGGGGATCTGGCATTCGGCGCAGAGGGTGGGTAAAGTGAGGCCCAGCGCGCCGCGGGCCATCGCCGTGGCGACCTCGCGGATGAAGGGCCGGTGCCGGCGGCCGACGATGCCTTGGAGGGCTTACCTCGAGCCGGCAAAACCTGGGGAGTCGTGGCCGTGCCATCACCTTCCGTCCCCCCGGAAAGCGTCTTGCGGCGAAGCCAACCGTTCGCCCAAGCCGCCTCCGATACGCGCGCGGCTGGCCGCGGACATCCATCCCCCACCGACGACGGCCCCAAGCGCGCCTGGCCTTCAGCCGCCACGGCGTTTCTGATTATCGCGGCCGGTCTGGTTCCGATGATGATTGGCACCGAGCCATATTCGGTGCAGCTCAGCCTGGGCCTGGCGGACCAGGATGGTTCGCGCGAGGCGCTCGATGAATATCGCCGCGAGTTGGTCCTGCACGTCTCGGATGTGTTGGCTCAGCCGAGCGACCCGGCCGACCTGCTCCCATGGCGAGTCGATGTTCTGCCGGAAGAACGCTCCCTTCTGCTCTCAGTCAGCAGCCCCGACCCGACGCGCGGCGTCAGCACCGGGCAGCGCCTGGTGCGCAGCTATCTCGACCGGCTCGACCGCCTGGTGCGCGAGCGCGTCACGACCGTTACTCACGGGCAGGCGGCGTTGATGGAGGTGGCCGATAGTTTGCAGCAGCAGATCGGCCGCTCAGCGACTCAAACACCGCGCGCCACCGCCGCCGCCGGCACCTGCGCGCTTCCCACCACGCGCCAGCAGCTCACCGAACGCGTGGACGCCTGGCGGGTGGCGGTGACCTATCTCCAAAGCGAACTTCGCCAGGCCGAGGCACAGAAGCAGGCGCTGGATAGTGCGCCGCCTCCGCAGAAGTCACCGGTTTCCGCCGAGCGCCGCACCGCCGCGCAGGCCGCCGACGTCGCCCTGACGCAGGACCTGGCGGAGTTGAGCGTCAAGCTCACCGAGCTGCGCGCCAGCATGCTTTCGGTCTGGCAATCGGCCGCGCCGCTCATCGAGGAGCTGACGCTGGCCGCCGCGCGGCTGATTCAGGCCGGCCAGGAGCACGGAGCCGCACCCGCCGGAATCGATCGCATCATCGAACAGAGTGAGGAATGCCACCGCTGGGTCGAGGCATTTGCCGGCGCCTGGAACCGCGAATTCGCCGCTTTGCGGCAGGACGCGGTTGATCCCATCGGCCCATCGGTGGTCGAAGTCCTCGATCGCTGCACACGCCTGCGAAACGATCTGCTGTTCAATGTCAGCACGGCACTGACCGCCCTGCGCGGCGATCTGCGCAGTCTCGAGCAGGGCGCCGCCACCGGTGGCTTCAGCGCCGCCGAGCAGGCGCGCCAGCATCGCCTCACGTCGGCGCTCCTGAGCGAATTCCACGCGCTGGAGAAAGCCTACCAGCATTTTGAACTCGCCACGGGCGCGCTGCAGCCCGAGAACAATCCGCGACTGGATGCGGCGCAGCGCGCGGCGCGCGGTCTGCGGCGGCGCACCCAGACGCGGATACAGCAAATCGATGACCAGTTGGCGCTGGTGGCCTTGCACGCGGCGCAGCAGTCGCGCGCCGCAGCGGCGCGGCAGCTCGACGAAAACATCGGCGAGCTGCGCTCTGAGTTGAGCCGGCGGCTCGACGAAGGGCTGGTGCTGCAAGCGAACCTCGTGGCGGATCGGACGGCCGGCGAGGACCTGGCGCGCACCAGCGCCGCCGCCGAGGTCCGTCGGGCGAGCACCGCGGAGACCGCCCGGGTGCTCGACACGGTCGAAGCGCATCTGAAGGAGCTAACCGAATCTCAGGCGGGTCGTCTGGATCCTGCGGCGGTCAAGCTGCTGGGCGTGACGGTGCAGCGCCAGCCGATCAACCTGACGGCGCGCATCACCCGCGGTTGGCTGGCGGCGTCGGGTATGCTCGTGCTGCTGCTGCTCGTTCCTCGGCTGTGGCGCGCGCTCTCGACCCGTCGCGCAGTCTCTGGAGCGGCGTGTTCCGAATTGCCGGGCGGCATGCTTTCAGGCGCAGCCGGTAAGCATGCTTGACTACGGCATGGCTACCCGGCTGCGCCGTGAAGCCATGCCACCCGAGGCCGTTGCGAACCGGTCGCGGTCGTGGTAGAACGCGGCGCGTGATTCCCAACACCGAGGTCAGCGGCGTAAAACCCCCCGTTGCGGTTGATGCGAATGCGGAGGCGGCGCGCAAGCGCGGTCCTGGCCGGCCCGGCGCGCCGGCCGAGCCACCGCCCTTCAAGTGGAAGCTGGTCGGCGAATCGGCCGGTATCTCCGTCACCTTGATCAAGTCAATCGAGCGCGAAGAGGTCGAAGCGCAGTTACTGCGCCTGCAACAGGAAGGCTACTACCGTAAACTGCTGGTTGTGCCGATCGAGGAGCCCCCACCCGCTCCCGTCCCCAAAATCGAAAAGCCTCCCGAGCCGCCGAAACCGAAAGCGCCTCCTCCGAAAAAAGCCATCAAAAAACCGAGTCCGGCGCCCAAGGCGGTCGCCAAGAGCGTCAAGAAAGCCGCCCCCAAGAAGAAGAAGTGATTCGCCTGACACCCGGCCTGCGCCTATGACTGCCCAACACGCTCAAATGATCGCGGTTATGAGAATGGGCCAGCGGTTCGCGGTTCGGGCTGGCCTTCTGGCAATCGGCCTGAGCGCGGTGCTCACCGGGTGCACCACGCGCATCGCCAGCCCGATGCCGGAGCCGATCCGGCAGGCCGCCGCCGTCGATGCCACGCGCTTGCGCGCCCGGCTCGATCGTGACGGCGACGGGCTGCTCGACGTGGAGTTGCCGATGGCCCCGTTCCCGTTCAATCATACGCGCCTGATCCTGCATGATTTCATCGAGCAGCAAGGCGACGCCATAACTTCGCTGCACGCGCGCGTAACGTGGGAGACCGGCACCAACGTTGTGATTCCCGCGTCGCACCCGCTCGATCCGCTTTTTCAATTGTTGACGGGCGAGCCGGCCTTGCAGGCGCACGGGCTGCTCGTGCTTCAGGACGGCGCCGACGCGGCGGGCGTCCCCCCCGTCGGCGACGTGCGGGCGCGGGCCGGGCGCGACGTGACGGCCATGGCGGGAGCGCAAGTCATGCTGGACGGCAGCGCGTCGCTCGGTTTCGTGGTCAGCCGTCGGCTGTCGTATCGCTGGACGCAGATCGACGGTACCGCCGTTGAACTTCAGGGCGCGGACACGGCCACCGCCAGCTTCGTCGCGCCGGCGACACCCGGCACGCTGGTCTTTACGCTGACGGTTTCTGATGGAGCGGAGCAGGATTCCGACGACGTGATCATAACGGTCGAGTCCGCGGCGCCGCTGCTGCCGCCGGATGCGGCGCGCGGGCGCCAGGCCTATGTCGACCACATGTGTGCCGTCTGCCACGGCGAGAACGCCGCCGGCAACCCGCCCTTCCCGAATCTTCAGGGGCCCGATCGCTTGCCCGCGTTGCAACAGCGCTTCTCTGCCGGCCGCGTCCACAATGGCAGAACGCTCAGCGAGCAGGAGATCGCCGACGTAGCCGCGTATCTGTCCACATTGCCATGAAAACAACATCCAACGGTTCGCCTTCACAGATGATCGAGCAGCGCCTGCGGGCCTGCCGGGCCGCGATGGCCGAGCACGATTTGCCCGCCTATCTGGTCACGGCGCCGGCGGACACGTTCTACCTGACGGGTTTTACCGGCGAGGACTCGGCCGTCCTCATCACGCCGCGCGCCGTGAGCGTGATCAGCGATCGGCGCTTCGACGAGGTTCTGGATCGCGAAGCGCCCTGGGCGCGCAAATGGATGCGCAAGGGCTCACTGACTGACGAAATCGCCCGCGCCTGCCGGGCGCTCAAGCTGGAGCGCATGGCCGTGCAGCCGGAGGACATGACGCTCGCCACGCATCGTGACTTGGCGAAGAAGCTCCGGCCGCGCCGGCTGGTCAAGGCGCCCGACATCGTCCGCAAGCTGCGGCGCATCAAGACGGCCGACGAACTCGCCGTCATGCGGCGCGCGCTGCAGATCGCCGAAGACGCGTTCGAGGCGACGCTGCGCACCATCCGTCTTGGCCAGACCGAGTTGGAAATAGCCGCGCGGTTGGAGTTCGAAATGAAAATCCGCGGCGCCACCGCGCCGTCGTTCCCCACTATCTGCGCTGAAGGGGCCAACGCGTCGCGGCCGCACGCGCGGCCCGGTAAGCGCCGCGTGCGGCGCGGCAGCGCGCTGCTGTTTGATTGGGGCGCGCGTTTCGAGCAGTACTGCAGCGACTTGACCCGCGTGGTATTCGTCCGTACGATCCCGCCGAAAATGGCCAGGATTTACGAGATCGTCCTGCAGGCGCAGGTCAGGGCTATCGCGGATATCCGGCCCGGCCGGCGTATGTGCGACGTCGACGAAGTCGCCCGCGCCCACATTCGCAAGCGGGGTTATGGTGAACGCTTCGGACACGGCCTGGGTCACGGCCTGGGGCTCGACGTGCATGAGGCCCCGGCGCTGAGTTGGCGCTCGCAGGAAGAGTTAGAGGCCGGCATGGTCGTGACGGTCGAACCCGGCATCTATCTGCCCCGCGTCGGCGGTGTCCGCATCGAAGACGACGTCCTGGTCACGTCCACCGGCGGTGAGGTGCTCAGCCGCCTGCCCCGCAACCTCGATGAGCTGGTGGTCTAGCGAGCGACCTTTGATCGAACTCGAAAAACTGAGAGAAATCATCCAGATGATGGCCGACCACGACCTATCCGAGGTGTCGCTGCGCGACGGCGAAGAGTCGATCAAGCTGCGCCGCGGAGCTTCGCCCGGGCACGACTCGGTCGGCGTCTATGCGCATCCGCCGACCGCGCTGATCCCGATGCCGAGCGCGCATTCAGCCGCGGGGACGCCGGCCGAAGCTCCGACAGCCGACATTGAGCCGGGCCTGCTGCCGATCAAATCGCCCATGGTCGGCACATTCTACGCCGCGCCCGATCCGAACTCGCCGCCGTTCGTCACCGTCGGCGCACTCGTGCATCCCGACACGATCGTATGCGTCATCGAGGCCATGAAGGTCTTCAACGAAATCAAGGCGGATGTCTCCGGGACGATTGCCAAGGTCCTGGTGGGCAACGAGGAGCCGGTCGAATACGGCCAGCCGCTGTTCCTGGTCCGCCCCCGCACCTGAGCGCGTGCTGCGTCCGGAGTTCTGGGTGCTGAGCCCTGATTGTGGTGCAGGCGTCCCGCCTGCACGTGCAGCCGAGACGGCTGCACCACAAGAACCGCTGCATGTTCAAACGCATCCTGATTGCCAACCGCGGCGAAATTGCCCTGCGGATCATCCGCGCCTGCAAAGAGTTGGGCGTGCAGACCGCGTGCGTCTATTCCGAAGCGGATCGCGGCGCGAGCTACCTACGGCTGGCTGACCGCACCGTCTGCATTGGGGCGCCGCCGCCGAGCGAAAGCTATCTCAAGAGCGACCGTATCATCGCCGCGGCCGAGATCACCAATGCCGACGCCATCCATCCCGGCTACGGCTTCCTGGCCGAGAACGCGCAGTTCGCCGAGAAATGCCGCGCGTCGCGGATCGAGTTCATCGGCCCCAGCGCGGAGGCCATGCGCGCGCTGGGCGACAAGGCCCAGGCGCGCGAGTTGGCCAAGCGCGCCAAGGTGCCGATCGTGCCGGGCAGCAACGGGACCATCGATGACGATGCCGAGGCGTTGCGTGTGGCGAAGTCGATCGGCCTGCCGATCATCATCAAGGCGGCCGCGGGCGGCGGCGGGCGCGGCATGCGCATCGTGCGCGAGCTGGACAAGCTCAAGCCGGCCATCGCGCAGGCGCGGCAGGAGGCCATGATCGCCTTCAAGGATGCCAGTATCTACATCGAGAAATTCATCGAGCAGCCGCGGCACGTCGAGGTGCAGATTCTGGCCGACCAGCACGACAATATCATTCATCTATTCGAGCGCGATTGCTCCACACAGCGCCGCCATCAGAAGCTGATCGAGGAATCGCCGTCGCCGGCGATCGACGAGCGCACGCGGCTGGCGCTGTGCAAGTCGGCCGTGCGGCTGGCCGAGGCGGCCGAGTACACCAATGCCGGCACCGTCGAATTCATCGTCGATGCCAAGGGCAATTATTTCTTCATCGAGGTGAACGCGCGCATTCAAGTCGAGCATCCGGTCACCGAGATGATTACCGGCATCGACTTGATCAAGAAGCAGATCGCGATTGCGGCCGGCGAGACGCTGGGCCTTTCGCAGCGGCAGGTCGAGCGGCACGGCGCGGCCATCGAGTGCCGGATCAATGCCGAAGACCCGGAGCAGGATTTCCGCCCGTGCGCCGGGCGCGTCGAGCTCTTCCGCCCGCCCGGCGGGCCGGGCGTGCGCATCGATTCGCACGTGCACGACGGCTACGATATCAGCCCGCGCTACGACTCATTGATCGGCAAGCTGATCGTGCACCGCCCGACGCGCGACGAGGCCATCGCCGGCATGCGCCGCTGCCTGGATGAATTCATCGTCGAGCCGACCCACACCACCATCCCGCTCTACAAGCAAATCCTGCATCACGACGTGTTCGTGAAGGGCAAAATCGACACCGGCTTCGTCGAGCGGACGTTCCGCATGCAGGGCTGAGACGCCGCCTGACCGCCGTGACTTGCTTGGGGAAGCCCGATACAATTAACCGTCGCGGCGCACCCTGCGCTGCTGCCGGAGCGTGCAATGTCTACTACAAACCTGGAACCCGCCGAAATCGCGCGACGCGCCAAGGAAATCTACGCGCGCGACCTACTTCCCCGTCTGCAGCCGCATCACAAGGGGCATTTCGTTGTCATCAATGTTGAAACCGGCGAGTACGAGATCGATGCGGATGGGGTAGCCGCGACCGATCGCGCTGCCGAGCGATTCGGCGACGCGCCTTACTTCACGATTCGCGTTGGCTACCGCACGGCTTACAAAATCGGCTGTCATTCCACGGGAGAAACATCGTGATCGCATCCGACGAGAACCTGGATCAAATTGCTTCGCGCGCTGACGAGATCTACGAGCGCGATATCCGCCCGCATGTGGAGCCCGGTCGTGAGGGAGAATTCGTGGTGATCAATACCGACACGGGTGCGTACGAGATCGACGCCGACGCGGTCGCCGCTTCGGAGCGGGCGCTGGCGCGCTTCGGCAACGCCCCCCTTTTCATGCTGCGCATTGGGTCGCCAACCGCCTACAAACTCAGAACCAACACTGATCACGGGCACGCCGCCACGGTCGCACCATTGAACGTCTGCGTCGCGTTCGTGCCATTCAGGAGCTGGACGAGGCGCAGCAGGTCCTGTGTGTTCGCCACCGTCCCACCGGCTTCATTGCTGCGATTGATGTTGTAGCGCGCTCGATTGGCAGGAAGACTCGCGGTCCCGTCATTGATCCGCTGGACGAGGAACATCAGGTCTTGCATGTTGACGGCCCCGTCCAGATTCGTGTCGCCCGGAAGCACCTGATATTGGAGTTTCTCGCCTGGATTCGTGCCCGCGAAAATGAACGTGATGCATTGCAGCGCGGGGATCACTCCGCTCAAACTGAGGGTGTACGGTCCCGCGCCGCTGCCGGCCGCGGAGACTACGGACGGGCAGTCCCCGCCCGTGCAGCTTACGCTGATGTTGTCGGGCGACGGCGCAATCGAAGGCGTGCCGCTGAACGCGACGGTGATCGTCGCGTAGTCGTAGGGTCCCTCGCTCGGCGTGCCCGCCGCGCCGATGCCCTGCGGGACGAGCCCGGACGTTGTGTTCTCCAGCACATCGCGGAAGACACCACCTCCATACGGATTGATGCGCGGCGGATTGGCCGCGATGATTACCGTGTCGACACCTCGTATCGCCAGGCTGTGCGCACTGCCGCCCGCGATCGCCACGAACCCGCTGTTCGGCGCGGGCACGTTCGTCTGACCGGAGTCGTTGCGTCCCCACGCCACGATTGAGCCGTCGGCCTTCAGGCCCAAGCTGTGGTTCCACCCTGCTGCAATCGCCACGAAGCCGCTGTTCGGAGCGGGCACGTTCGTTTGACCGTAGGAGTTGAACCCCCAGGCCACAATCGAGCCGTTGGCCTTCAGGCCCAGGCTGTGCCACCCGCCGGCCGCAATGCCCACGAACCCGCTATTCGGCGCGGGCACGTTCGTCTGACCGTAGAAGTTGTCCCCCAAGGCCACAATCGAGCCATCGGTCTTCAGGCCCAGGCTGTGGTACAAACCGGTCGCAATGGCCACGAACCCGTTGTTCGGCGCGGGCACGTTCGTTTGACCGTTCCCCCACGGCACGATCGAGCCGTCGGCCTTCAGGCCGAGGCTGTGGTCTCCGCCAGCCGCAATGGCCACGAACCCGCTGTTCGGCGCCGGCACGTTCGTCTGACCGAACCCGTTGTACCCCCACCCTACGATTGAGCCGTCGGCCTTCAGACCCAAGCTGTGGTTCCACCCTGCTGCAATCGCCACGAAGCCGCTGTTCGGCGCGGGCACGTTTGTCTGACCATAGTCGTTGTACGCCCCCCACGCCGGAATCGAGCCGTCGGCGGTCAGGCCCAGGCTGTGGAACTCGCCGGCCGCAATCGCTACGAACCCGCTGTTCGGCGCGGGCACGTTCGTCTGACCGAACGCATTCGCCCCCCACGCCACGATTGAGCCGTCGGCCTTCAGGCCCAGGCTGTGCCACCCGCCGGCCGCAATGCCCAGGAACCCGCTGTTTGGCGCGGGCACGTTTGTCTGACCGTAGTCGTTGCGCCCCCACGCCACGATTGAGCCGTCGGCCTTCAGGCCCAGATTGTGGTACCCGCCGGCCGCGATAGCCACGAACCCGCTGTTCGGCGCAGGCACATTTAGCTGACCATAGTCGTTGTTTCCCCACGCC
>DASXUA010000728.1:0-9288 GCA_036505095.1 Phycisphaerae bacterium | reverse complement strand
ATCTGTCCGTTGAGGATGCGACCAAGCTCGACCGCATCCAAGCCGCGCTGAAGGCCGGCGACACGACTTCCGCCGCGCAGTTAGGCAAGGTCTACCGCGTGATCCGGCTCGGTGCCGAATAACGAAGGCCCGTACCCAATGATCGTTGGGCGTGGAGGGTTTTCTATGTCTCTCGCTGTAAACGTTGGCATGCTCGCATATCTGATCGAAAATGATCCCGAGGGGGCTGACTGGCTTCGCGAGTCGCTCGACGCCGTCAACACGGTTCTCGCCGAGAAAGAGCTGCCTGCGCACATCGAGCCCGAGAGGCTCCCCAATCTGGAAAACCGCGCCTGGCTTCAGAGTTTTCCGTATCCCGGCTTGCACCAGTTACGTCGGATCGCCGCTTACGCAGCGGAGAAATCTGGTTGGGTAGCGACGCCTTTTCCAGACGCGCGCCGGGCGGCTACCGATCCTATTCTTGAAAAGCATTCGGCACGCATGACGAGCCATTTGCTCTGCCACTCGGATTGCGAAGGCTTCTATCTGCCGATCTTGTTCGAAGAGGTGATCGTTGATGAAGACCGCATCCCGGGCGCGATGCTCGGATCCTCGTTCATGCTGATGCGGGAGCTGGCCGCCCTAGCGCCTGCCCTGCAGATCCTGCTCCATGGTTCGACGCTTCAAAACGCGGAAGCGGAAAAGGTCAATCGCGAGGTCCGGGACGAATCTCCGTTGTGGATGGAGAAAGGCGTTTGGTTGTGCCTGTACGAGGCGGCGCGACTAAGCACGCAGCACAAAACTGCGATTTGCTTCTCTTGACCAGACTCTGGTGCCATCGGAGGCTCTGTAAGCGCTGGCTCGCGCTGACCGTTTTCCGGCGGACGCCGGAACATTGTTCTGCAAGTTAGTGGTCTCGAGCGCTCGCTTACGCTCGCGGTTCAGAACCGGCCGCACTGGAGCGCTCCAAAAGTATACAATGAGCGCATGGTCAACGCCGAACTTGCTGCCGCTTTCGATGAAGTCGCCGACCTGATGGAGCTGCTCGGCGAGGACCGCTTCCGCATTGGCTCCTATCGCCGCGCGGCGCGCGTCCTCGGCGAATTCCACGAGGATATCGCGCTCGTCTGCAAGGAGAAGCGGCTCACCGACATTCCCGGCGTTGGCAAGTCGATGGCCGAGAAGATTTGCGAGTTCCTCGAATCCGGCAAAATCCAGCGCCTGGAAGAACTCAAGGCCAAGTTGCCGCGCGAGCTGATCACCCTCCTGCAGATTCCCAACATGGGGCCCAAGAAGGTGACCCTCGTTCACCAGGAACTCGGCGTCAAAAACCTGGACGACCTCAAGCGCGTGATTACGTCCGGCGAACTCGCCAAGCTCAAGGGCCTCGGCGAGCAAAGCGTCAAGAAGATCGCCGACGGCATTGCGTTTCTGGAATCATCCAGCGAGCGTGTACCGCTCGGCGTGGCCGCGCCGCTGGCCGAAACGCTGGCGCTGCAAGTCCGGCAGATTCCCGGCGTGAAGCAAGTTGCCATCGCCGGCTCGCTACGGCGCGGCGTCGAGACCATCGGCGATATCGATTTCTTATGCGAAGCCGACAGCGGACCGGAGGTCATCCAAGCGTTTACGAAACTCCCGCCGGTCAAGAGCGTCCTGGCCGCCGGCGACACGAAGGGCTCGATCACCGTCTCGCTGGCCGGCGGCAAGGCCATGCAGGTCGACCTGCGCGTCGTGCCCGGCGCTTCGTTCGGCGCCGCCCATCAGTACTTCACCGGTTCGAAGGCGCACAACATCCGCCTGCGCGAAATTGCGATCAAGAAAGGTTGGAAGCTCAACGAGTGGGGCCTCTTCGAGGGCGAGAAGCCGCTCGCCGGCCGTACCGAGGAAGAGATCTATAAGAAGCTGGGTGTGCCGATGGTCGCACCAGAACTGCGCGAAGACCGCGGCGAGTGCGACCCGCGTTTCGTCTGTCCGGAGCTGATCATGCTCCACGACATCCGCGGCGACCTGCACATGCACACCACCGCCAGCGACGGCCGCTGCACCCTCGACGAAATGGCTGAGGCGGCCAAAGCGCGCGGGTACGAATACATCGCCATCTGCGATCACTCGCGCAGCAGCGTGATCGCCAACGGCTTGTCGATCGAGCGGATGCAGCAGCACATGCAGGACATCCGCGCGGCCGACAAACGCATCCAAGGCATTTCCATCCTGGTCGGCTGCGAATGCGATATCCTGCCGGATGGCAAGCTCGACTATCCCGATGAAATCCTGCGCGCGTGCGACCTGGTCGTTGCCAGTGTCCATTCGGGTCAAACGGGCGGCAAGCGCACGCCAACCGAGCGGACGTTGGCCGCCATCGAGAATCCCTACGTGACCATCATCGGCCACCCCACCGGCCGCTTGATCAATCGCCGCAAACCCATGGACGTTGAGATGGCCCAAATCGTCGCGGCGGCGGCGCGTACCCACACCGCGCTGGAGATCAATGCAAGCTGGCAGCGGCTGGATCTCAAGGACGTGCATGCGCGTCAGGCGCTTGAGGCCGGTGTTATGCTGGCAATCGACACCGACGCCCACAGTATCGATCAGCTCGATCAGATGAAGTACGGCGTCATCGTTGCCCGCCGCGCCGGCGCAGCAGCAAGGCACATCCTGAACGCCCGGAATCTCCGCGCCCTCAAAGCGGCCATCGCCAAAAAACGCGATCACGCGTAGAGCATCGCCGCGACAACCTGTCGCCGCCCACTGCGCCACTCGGGCAATCTCGCCGCGGCCGAAGGCCCGATACACCGGACGCCGCCCGATGCGCTTCCCTCACTTGCCGATCGCAAAGCTGGTATGACGCATGCCAATCACGATCTGCCGCTACCTGCGGTGAGCGTGCGCGCCGCGAGTGGCGCGGAGGAATCCACGAATGTCAAAAGTTTGTGACGCGCTGTAGCGCGCCGGCACGTCACTTTTCGGGTTAATGGGCAAAGTTAGGCAGCAGCAGGGAGGATCATCCATGAACAGTCGCATGAACCTGGGCATCGTCACTCTTCTGGCAACCGGTCTCGCATTCACGAGCATCAGCGCCGTGCCGCGAGCATCCGGGCAGACGCGCCGCGTCGACCGCGATCAACGGAGTGTACGCCCCGAGCGCGAGCAGCCGGTGCCGCGCGAACAAGTACGGCCGGTCGAGGAACTCTCGGCCGCTTTCCGGCGCGTGGTGCGTGCCGTGTCGCCGTCGGTCGTGAGCATTCGCTCGACTCAAACTTTCGCGGCCCCTGGCGAGCAGGGCCCCGCCGTGCAGCCTGGCGGGCCGTTCGGACGCGACTTCTTCGAGCGTTTCTTCCAATTCCGCGCACCCGGTCAGAATTTGAGGCAACAGGGCTTTGGTTCCGGTGTCATCGTCTCGCCGGACGGCTATGTCCTCACCGCCAACCACGTCGTCGGAAACGCGCAGCAGGTAACGGTGACGTTGGCCGACGAACGCACGTTCATGGCCGAAGTCGTCGGCAATGACGACAAGACCGACTTGGCTGTGCTGCGCATCAAGGGCTCCGATCTGACGCCGGCCGAGTTGGGAAATTCCGACGAGCTGGAGGTCGGCGACTGGGTGCTGGCCGTCGGCAACCCCTTTGGGCTGAGCGAGACCGTCACTGCCGGCATCATCAGCGCCAAAGGCCGCGCTAACATCGGCATCTCGGAATACGAGGACTTTATCCAGACCGACGCGGCGATCAATCCCGGTAACAGCGGCGGCCCGCTGGTCGCGATGGACGGCCGCGTGGTCGGCATCAATTCCGCCATCTTCTCGCGCACCGGCGGCTACATGGGCATCGGCTTCGCCATTCCGATGGGCATGGCCCGCGGCATCATGGACAGCATCATCCACAGCGGCCGCGTGGTGCGCGGCTGGCTGGGCGTGACCATTCAGGACTTAACGCCCGAGCTGGCCTCCTCGTTCAAGTACGAAGGTCGCAATGGCGTGCTCGTGGGCGACGTCGCCCGCGGCAGCCCGGCCGAGCGCGCCGGCCTGCGCGAGGGCGACGTGATCGTCGAGGTCAACGATCGCCCCATCCGCAGCTCCAGCCAGCTTCGCAACCTGATCGCCGGCCTCCCGCCCGGCGCGCGGGCCACCCTGCGCGTCTTCCGCGGCGGCAACGAGCGCAGCGTCGACGTGCAAGTCGGCGAGCTTCAGGCGCAGACCAGCCTCGCGCAGAATCGCCCCCAGCTCCCGAGCGGTGAGGCTTCCAGTCAGCTTGGAATTCACGTGCAGAACCTCACGCGCGAAACGGCGGAGCAGTTGGGCCTTGAAAATGCGCGCGGCGTGCTGGTGACCGCCGTGGAACCCGACAGCCTGGCGGATGATCTGGGCATTCGTGAGAACGACGTGATCATCGCGGCCGGCGACCGGCAGATCGAAAACGTCGATGAATTCCGCGATGCCATGCGCAACGCCGATCTGCGCACCGGCATCCGCCTGCAGCTCCGCTCCGACGGCACGCGCCGCTTCGTCTACCTGCGCCGCTCGGGCAACCTGAGCGATCGACCGTAGACGGCGATTGATCGCGCGCAAAGACGCAAAGGCGCGAAGCAAGAAACAGCCGCGAAAAGGCGCAAGAGGCACAAAATTGCCTCTTGCGCCTTTTGTGCCTTTTTGCAGCCGTTCCCTTCTTTGCGTCTTTGCGCCTTTGCGCGCGCTATTCCTTGGCCGGTAGGGGGTAGGTGACCACACTGCGATGGCCGTTACGGTCAACCGCGCGCACGCCGAAGATGAAATTATCCTTCGACAGCGGCGACGTGAATTCCGTCACGTTGCCGACGAAGTGCTGATGTTGCCATAGAGGTGCTGTGGTCTCGCGCCAGACGATTTCAAAGCCGGCCAAATCCGGCTCGGTGTTGCTGTTCCAGCGTAATGTCGTATCCGTGGTCAGCTTGGCCGTCATGACGTGCGCGTTCTTCGGCGCGGCCGGAGCCAGTGCCAGGCTCGCCAGCGTGGCCGCATTAACCCGCGCCACGTTTGCCACGTATTCGAAATCCACGAACTGCGGCAGATCGCCGAACTGCACGCCGTTTTCCACTCGCACGTTCTGATGCTGGTGGCGATAGTCCTCGTTGATCTCGGTCATCCGGACGGCCGGAAAGCCCTCGCGCGCGAACGGCGTGTGATCGCCGCCGCGCAGAAAGCGATCGCGCCGCCAGATTAGCACCACGTCCATCTGCGGCACGTACAACTCGGCCGACTCGTCGATCCAGCGCGCGAGCTGCCGCGCGGCTGAATCATTTTCGTTTCCGGTCGCCAACCGCGTTTTCCTGGCCTCGTCGTCCTCCGTCTCGGGAACGCCTTCCGAGAAGACGCGCACGTGACCCTTGTCCACCGTCCCGTCGGCGCCCGTACTGCTGCCGACGATGTCGAGCGTGATCATCCCCTGCACGTCCCAGTCGCGCGCCTTGGCCTGGCGGGCCATGTAGGTCGAGCCGTACAGTCCCTGCTCCTCGCCCGCGACGGCCATGAACACCAGCGTGGCCTCGAATTCATGCGGGCTCATGACGCGCGCCATTTCCAGCACCGCCGCCACGCCGCTGGCGTCGTCATTTGCGCCGGGCGCGTCGCATTCACTGTCCTTTGGATCCGAGCAGATGCTGTCGTAATGCCCACTGATGATATAGATGCGGTCGGCCGATTCCGGCTGCGTGCCGCGCAGTGTCGCGACGATGTTGACGATTTCCACCGGCCGGGTGACGCGCCGCCCATCGGGCCGCTGGCGATAGCCATCGAGCCGCACCTCCAGCCGCCCGCCGCTGCCCTCACTGATCGCGCGAAACTCGCTCTCGATCCAGCGCCGCGCCGCGCCGATCCCACGCGCCGGATTCTCCGGATCGCTCAGCGTATGCCGCGTCCCGAAGCTGGCCAGCTTCAGGATCGTGGCCTGAATTCGGCCCGAGTCGATCTGCTCCACAATCATCGCAAGCTGCGGATCGTGCTCGCGCGCCGGTTCAGCCCCGACTGCGTTCAGAAGAAATGACGACGCTGAGACGCTGAGGGCGCTGAGAAGAATCTTCTCTCTTGTCATCTCTGCGCTCTCAGCGTCAACAGCACCAGTCCTATTGCGGGAATTGAAAGTCGAGCACCTGCAACTCGACGCTCGTACGGCTGTTGTACTCGTTGAGGATCGGTGCGAAAGCCACGCGACAGCGGCGATGCGTTTTCAGCGCCTCTTCGGCCGATGCCAGTCCGAACCCGATCCCCTTAAGGATCGCGCCATGATGCTCCAGGCTGAACTGCAAGTGGTCGCTCGACTTGCCGACGCGGCGCGGCTCGCCGACCAGGTTGCACCAGTCCGTCGCCAGTCGCGGCTCGGGGTGGCCTTCGCCGAACGGGCCCAAGTTGCGCAGCGCCTGCACTGTGAGCACATCGAGTTCGGCCAGCTCGACCTCAGCATCCAGCCGCAGCTTGGACCGCAAGTCCGCCCCCGTAAGTGTCTGATTCGCGTGTGCGAGAAAAGCTTCCGTGAACGCCGCAATGCGCGCCGAAGCAATTCGCAATCCAGCCGCCATGGCGTGACCGCCAAAGGTCTCCAGATGTTCCGCGCAGGCCGACAGCGCCTGATGCATGTGGAAATGTGGCACCGAGCGGGCCGAGCCCTGCCCCAGCCCGTTCTCCAGCGCGATCATGACGGTGGGGCGCTGGAAGCGGTCGACCAACCGCGCCGCGACGATGCCGATCACGCCCGCGTGCCACTTCTCCGCCGCCAGCACGATCCCGCGGCAGGCATCGCGATGCATACCGCGCGCCTCGACCATCTGGCAGGCTTCCTTGGTGATCGCCCGCTCCTGAGCTTGCCGATTGCGGTTGTGATCTTCCAGATACAGGGCAATCTCCCGCGCGCGGTTCGCGTCGGCCTGCGTCAGCAGCTCGACCGCCAGCCGCGCATGACCCATCCGACCGGCCGCGTTCAAGCGCGGCGCCAGCCGAAAGCCCGCGTCGTATCCGTCGATGTTCGCGCCCGTCAGACCGGCCGATTGAATCAGCGCCTGCACGCCCACGTTCGAGCTGGTTTTGAGCGCCGCCAGCCCGTGGCGGGCGATGATGCGATTCTCGCCGGTCAGCGGCACGCAATCGGCCACGGTGCCCAGCGCCGCCAGCGGCAGCGTCGCCATGAGCGCATCGCGAAACGCCGGCTGCACGCGCTCGCCACCTGAGAGTGCCTTCGCGACGGCCCAAGCCAGCTTGAATGCGACGCCGGCCCCGCACAGATGCGGGTTGGCGCATGATTCGGCCGAGCCGTTGTCAATCAGCGGATGCACCAGCACCGCGGCCTGCGGCAGATCCGCTGGCGGCTGATGATGGTCGCTGATAATCAGCACCGCGCCCGCCTGGCGTACGATACGCGCCTCCTCGACGGCCGTGATGCCGCAGTCGATCGACACGATCACCTGCGCGCCGTCTTTCAAAAGCGTGCGAATCGCCTCCGGATTGAGCCCATAGCCCTCTTCCAGTCGATGGGGCACATACCACTCGATTTTGGCGCCGCCCGACGTGAGCACCTGCCAGAGGATCGCCACTCCGCAGATACCATCGACGTCATAATCGCCATAGAGCACGATCTTCTGACCCGCGCGAACCGCCTCGGCAATCAGCCGCGCCGCTTCCGTCGCGCCGGACAGGTTCTCGGGCGCATTCAGGTCGCGCAGTTGCGGCGACAGGAACGCCGCCGGCGCGCCGTTCAGGTCGATCCCGCGGTTATAGAGTAATTGCGCAACGAGCGGAGGCACATTCCAGCGCCGCGCCGCGACCTCGCGGTCCGGCCAGGACGGGCTGATCAGCCACTCCTTCGACATGAATCCTTCCTGCTCCGATCCGCGCCACGTTCGGATCGCCTATGAGTAACTTAACAGGCGCCGCGACTCATGCAAGCTGCAGGTTGGGTGAGTGATGGGCGTGCCCAAGTTTCCGGCAACCGCCGCTAAGCGCTGAACCGCCAAGACGCCAAGAACGCCAAGAGCCGAGAGCGGAGCCAAAGATCTTGGCGACCTTGGCGTCTTGGCGGTTCGATCATGGCGATTTGGCGGTACACCGCGCATCTTCGCGCTCGCCCGGATTTTGGGGCATACTCAAGTGATGAGTGATTCAACCCGTCGCGGGCTGAAAATGGCGGGCGCTAGCGCACGTGCAACTCACTCGCCTCCGCCACGGCCGAGCGGAGACTCGCGGGCAGGGTTCGGATGGGCGGCAGCATCCAGGCGCTCAATTCGTGGCTGTCCGGCAGGTCTTTGATAGCGCGCGCCGGAACGCCAACTACGGTGGTCAGCGGCGCCACGTCTTCGATAACGACGGCTCCGGCGCCGATCACGGCCTCGTACCCAATGCGAATGTTCTGGATCACCGTGGCGCCGATCCCCACGAATGCGCCCGACTCGACCGTCACGCGCCCGGCCAGCCGCGCGCCGGGGCAGATGTGCGTGGCCGTGCCGATCATCGACTCATGATCCACGATGCAGCCCGTATTCAGAATGACCGAGTCGCCGATCTGACAATGCGCGCACACCAGCGCGCCCGCGGCGATGACGACGTTGGAGCCGATGTTGGCATTGCCGGCCAGATTGGCCGATGGGTGAATGGCATTGATCAAGGGCAGGCCGATATCACTGATCTGCTGCGCAAACTCGCGCCGCACGCCGTTGTCCCCGATCGCGACCACGGCGCCGTCGAGCCGCAATTCCTCCCGCAGCCGCGGCAGATCGTCCAGCGTGCCCAGCACCTTCAGGCCATCGATCCGCCGCCCGAGCAAATCCCGGTTGCTGTCGATGAACCCGACCGGCTGCGCGTCCTCGCGGACCCGCAGGATGTCCAGGACCACCCGCCCGTGCCCTCCGGCGCCCACCACGATGTACCTGGTCACCGGGATTCTCCCATCTGCATCCCACCCGTCCGGATCCGCCACAGCCCGCCCCAAATCCATGTATCGGACCACACCGGTTACTTCTGAACTCGAATCTCAACACTGACGTAGAAATCAGCGGAGCGGTCCGGGCATGATAGGAGTCGCTGCGCGCCGCACCCGATGTTCGATGAAGGACTCCATTTGACGAACCCGGCCAGCGGTCGCTAAACTTCGGGCCTCGTTCGGCAAGCGCCGGTGGGGAAGGTCGGGTAGTCCGGTGACGGCGCAATCGTCCGCTAACCGTCGATTTCAGGGGAATAAATGGCGTCAACGTCCAATCCGCGCGGAGCGCGGCTCCTCAATCCTCATTTTCTGGCAGCGTCCGGCATTCTGGCCGTGACCGCGGTGCTGGCCGGACCCGTAGCGCGCCACTACG
>DASXUA010000727.1:0-35078 GCA_036505095.1 Phycisphaerae bacterium | reverse complement strand
CGGATCGACGCGACCGACGTTCAAGCGGTCGCCCAGATGAGCGCGATTCGATTTCTCAGCGCGGGTCAAGACGCCGTCGCGCGCCAGTTGCAGCGCCAGGTTCATGAGCGGAACTTTGGCGGCTTCGATTTCAAGCAGCGTGCCGCTGGCGTCGGCCATTTCGAAGGCGTGGCCTAACAGACCGAAGCCGGTGATATCGGTGGCGGCGGAGACGCCGACTTCGAGCATGGCCTGGCAGGCGCCGGCGTTCAGCTCGATCATCACGGCGACGGCCTCGGCGAGATCGGATTCGGTGATCTTGCCGGACTTGGCGGCGGTCGTGAGTTGGGCGCTGCCGATCGGCTTCGTGAGGACCAGAACGTCGCCGGGCTGGGCGCCACCGTTGGTCACCACGTGATCGGGATGGATCGTGCCGGTGACGGCCAGGCCGTATTTTACCTCGGCGTCGCGCACGCTGTGGCCGCCGACGATCACGGCGCCGGCGGCTTCGATCCGCTCGGCGCCGCCGCAGAGGATGTCGCAGAGAATCTGGGCGTCGAGTTCCTTATCGGGGAAACCGACGATGTTGAGCGCGGTCAGCGGCTGGCCGCCCATGGCGTAGATATCGGAGAGGCTGTTGGCGGCCGCGATCTGGCCGAAGGTGAACGGGTCGTCGACGAGCGGCGGAAAGAAATCGACCGTCTGCACGATGGCCAGAGTATCACTGAGCCGATACACCCCGGCGTCATCGAAGTGCTCGGTGCCCACCAGCAGATTCGGGTGGCTGGACCGCGGCAGTTGGCGCAGCACCTGCGCCAGGGCTTCCACTGGAAGCTTACCGGCTCAACCGGCGCAACTGGCGTAGTCGGTCAGGCGCTTTTTGCGCGATTCGTTCATACCCGATAGTTTAGTCGCAGAACGAAGCGGATCAATGGAGGGCGGACGTCCGACTGCGGATCGCCCGCAGCGGCGGGTGAACTGTTTGCGAGGATTATGGCGAGCCGATCAAATCTGCGCTGATAAGTTGTGGATGGGCCGGGGACTTTTCGCTACAATATCGCAATGGACCGCGTCGTCGAAGCTATTTACACGAACGGCATGTTTCGGCCGCTTGACGAGCTGAACCTGCCGGAACAAGCGCGGGTTGAGCTGACGGTACGTTCGGTCGAACCTCGGCCGCGGGAGTTCGTTCGTAATGGCGAACAACTGCCCGAAATGGAGCCAACCGAAGCGGGTCGCGAGGCCGCGCTGGCGGAACTCTTTGAAGAGATCGATCGCCTGAATCTGCAACTGCGCGTTCGTATGCCCACGCGAGAAGAACTCCATGAACGCGGTTGATACGAACGTTTTGCTGTACGCTTGCGACAAGTCGGACTTACGGAAGCACAAGACTGCTCGGCACATCCTGAGGCAAACCCAGGGAGGGATTCTGGTCTGGCAAGTCGCCGCCGAATTTATCGCCGCCTCGCGTCGACTTGAGTCGCGCGGCTTCACGCGGGCCATCGCGTGGAACCGGCTGAGGAGTTTCCTGCGAGTCTATCGCCTGGTGTACCCGACGCGCGCCGTGCTCGCGCGGGCGGAGGCGCTGCACATCGGACAATGGTCCTTCTGGGACGCGATGATCGTCGCGGCCTGCCAGGACGCTGGCGTGACTCGACTCTATTCTGAAGACCTGCCGGGAAGCGCACCGCCGGAGGGTCTGGAAATCGTCAATCCCTTCGCCTGACTCCACCACAACATCTGCACGGGTTCGGGCACCTGCCGCTGCGGCCAACAGAGTCATCGCTCCTGCACGTCTGAAATCGAAGAACCGCCGCGGCGGGACGTGGGCCACTCGGTTTTTGCGAGAGCTTCGAAACGCGGCTTCAGCGCGGGGTACAAGTCGCGATAGTGCTGGTAGGCTTCGGCGTAGATGGGGGCGGCGGTGCTGGGGACGGTGCGGCCGGTTACACGTACCACGTGCTGAGAGGCGGCGGCCACGTTCGGGAGTTCGCCCGCTCCGACGCCGGCCAGCAGTGCGGCGCCGTAGGCGGCGCCTTCGGTGACATTGATTGTGGTCAGCTCGGTATTGAATACATCGGCGAGAATCTGACGCCAGAGAGGACTGCGCGCTCCACCGCCGGAGGCGCGCACTTCCTTGATCGGCAGCCCCAGGCCGCGGACCAACTCGAGCGAGTCACGCAGACCGAACGCTACGCCTTCCAGCACGGCACGCGCCAAGTGGGCTTTGCCGTGGCGCAGGGTGAGGCCGAAATAGACGCCGCGGGCGTTCGGGTCCGGGTGCGGCGTGCGCTCGCCGCTGAGATAGGGCAGGAAGAGCAGGCCTTCGCAGCCGGGCGGCGCGCTGGCGGCCACTTCGGTGAGCAGTTCGTATGGATCGCGGCCGGCTTCCGCCGCGCGGATGCGCTCGATCTCACCGAGCGCGTCGCGGAACCAGCGGAAGCTGCCGGCGGCCGAGAGCATCACGCCCATTACGTGCCACGTTCCAGCGACCGCGTGGCAGAAGGCGTGCAGCCGGCCTTGCGGCTCAATGCGGTATTGCTGCGACGCGGCGAAGACGACGCCAGACGTTCCCAGCGTGACGGAGACGATGCCTTCCGACGTAATGCCGGTGCCGACGGCCTGCGCGGCTTGGTCGCCGGCGCCGGCCACAACCGGCGTGCCGGCGCGCAGGCCAGTTTCGTCGGCCCCGCGCGCGCTGATGTGCGCGCTCGCCACCGTTGATTCGCTCACTTCGGGCAGCCACGCGCGCGGGATTTCGAGCGCAGCCAGCATCGCGTCGGACCAGCCGCGCCGGCCCACGTCGAACAGCGAAGTTCCGGAGGCATCGGAGACGTCGCTGGCAAATGCGCCGGTGAGACGATAGCGGACGTAATCCTTGGGCAGCAAGACCCTGGAGACGCGCGCGTAAACGTCGGGCTCGTGCGCGCAGACCCACAGAATTTTCGGCGCGGTGAAGCCGGGCAGGACGGGGTTACCGGTGAGGCGCAGCAGTTCGGCACCGCCGATTTTTTCGGTGATGCGGGCGCACTCGCCCGCGGTGCGCTGATCGTTCCACATGATGCAGGGCCGCAACACCTCGCCGCGCGCATCCAGCAGCACCAGGCCGTGCATCTGGCCGGTCAGTCCGACGGCCCCGATGCGGTCAGTCGAAACGCCTTCGGTCGTGAGCAATTGGCGAATGCTCGCGACTGTCGCCTGCCACC
Organism: Phycisphaerae bacterium; assembly: GCA_036505095.1. Lineage (GTDB taxonomy): Bacteria > Planctomycetota > Phycisphaerae > UBA1845 > UBA1845 > DASXUA01. Next base: position 31,893 of record DASXUA010000727.1, on the reverse strand, counting down.
AGTCGCGAGGGTCCTGCTCGGCCCAGAGCGGGCGCGGCATGTGCAATGGATACTCCGTGGTCGCACTGGCGATGACCGCGCCATTCGTATCGATCAGTAAGGCCTTGGCGCCAGTGGTGCCGATGTCGATGCCCAGCAGGCACGCGTTCATATTTGCGCTCCGCGCGAATCGACGGGTCCGTCGCCGCGGCTCTACAATCTACCGCATGGGAAGCAGCCGGTGAATTTCGCGGCGGGGGCATGCATACGATGCGCATCTGGTCGGCCGCGCGGCTGTTGGCTGGCCAACTCTCGTATGCAGCGAAGACTTGAAATAAGTTTGATGACTGGCCGTTAGTTCGATTAGAAGTCGTCGATCCCGCTGGTGGGAGCGCATGTGCGCGATTCGACGAGGCACTTGCACATATGAGGAGCCTGGCATGAAACGAGGACGCATTCCCCACTGGACGCTGTGGCTGCCGATCGTGGTCTTCGCAGGAGCTGTGGTGGCGGTGGCCGCACGAGCGCAGAACGCACATGACAACAGAACGATTCCCGCGCGCGTGCAGGAGCGGTTGCTCGCGCGCCATCCGGAGCTGGATGCGAACGGTGATGGCGTGATCACGCGCGAAGAGATCGCGGCTTTCAGAGCGTCCCGTCCAGAATGGCGGCCGCTCGCGGGCCGATGGGCGGCGCGCTGGGATCGGTTGCGGCAGCGCGTGCAGCAACGATCTGAGAAAATTCTCAAGGAACATCCGGAGGCCGACCTGAATGCCGATGGCCGGCTCGATTTCCAGGAGGCGCGCGAATTTTTCAAGACGCATCCCGGCGCTTTCGGGCAGCGGCTGCTGGCGCGGCATCCGGAGCTGGACACGGATGGCGATGGGCAGCTCAGCTTTGCGGAGTTCCGCGCGGCGTTGCTTAAGCGCTTTCCGGCGCTGGATACCAACGAGGATGGCGTTCTCCGCGACGACGAGGTGGATGCGGTGCGGGCGACGATGAAAGAGCGCCGCCGCGCGCGGCTGCTGGAGCGCTTTGGGCAACTCGACACGAACGGCGACGGCGTGCTGAGCGATGAGGAAGTCAAGGCGGGCGTGGATGCGTGGCTCGGTCGGAGCGGCGCGAACTCGTCGCAAGCGCGCTAGTCGCGTGCTAATCGGTTCGCTGAATGGCGTGACCGCATTCTGGGCAAGTGCCGGAGACATTCCCGCGCAAGCAGTAGCCGCATTGTGCGCAGAAGGGCCCTGGGTACGCGCGCTTCGGGCAGCGATTCCATACAACCGCCGCGATCAGCACGCCAATGATTGCATCGCCAATCGGCGTTAGCGCGAACGCTGCGCCGCTATCAGCGCAAGGCCCGATCGCGCACGTGCCCGTTAGCGGTGCCAGAAGCATACCGGGTAGCAGGAGCACGATCGCAGGGCCGTCCCCCAGCGACGAGACCGCGAAATCGCAGAGCACTCCAAAGGTTGCTCCGACGAGCGCCCCCACCAGCGCCCACTTGGCCCGACTCCCATGACGTATGCGCGCCATGATTCACGTCCCTGGTCGAAACACCGCACGCACGGTTGACGGTGGTTGGGCCACCCCCTAATGTTGCAGAAAATGAGGCGCGCGGCCGACGAAGCAATGTTACCATCGCGGCCAGTCGACGCGAATAGCGCGACCGCCGGTTTTGAAGGGGCTGGGCATGGAAACCAATATTGCCGCCGAGAAGCGGACGCCGACCGTTCTGGTGGTGGACGACAATCCGCAGAATCTCGAACTCCTGCAAATCTATATGGAGGCGGTGCCGGAGGTGCGCACGATCAGTGCGGCCAATGGCATCGAGGCCATGGAGCAGGTGGCGCTGCACCACCCGGACCTCATCCTGCTGGATATCATGATGCCCAAAATGTCGGGCTTCGAGGTGTGCAAGCAGCTCAAGAGCAATCCCGAGACGCGCGATATCATCGTGGTCATGGTGACCGCCCTGAATGAGACCGGCGATATCGAGCGCGCCAGCGAGTGCGGTACGGACGACTATCTCTGCAAGCCCATTGACCGGCATGCGCTGGTGGGTCTGGTGCGGACCTATCTGGCGGCACGCAGCCGGCCTAGAAACTAGAAACTGGAAACTAGAAACTAGACTTAGGTGCCGATCAGCAGCAACTCGCGCGATTCCTGATTCGTCGATAGCACGTATTTATAGCGCGGGGATTGGAATACGCGCACCTCGTGCTTGACAGCGCGCAGCAGAGCCGCCAACTCCTCGGGGGTGACGGCGCCGTCGCTGCGATAAGAGACGACCAGAACGCTGCGGTGAAAGCGCTCGAATAGTCGCGCGAAGGCGTCGCGCGCGGTGGCGGCTGAAAGCCAGGGTGATGGCTGCGGGATGAGCCGGCGGTGGCGCGAGGACCAGTCGATCCGCTCGGGCCAGCGATCGTAATCGACCATGCCTTCGAGAAAGTGATAAAAGCCCAGATAATCGAGGCCGACGCCGCGCGCGTTCACGTACGGGGGATCAATGTAGACCAGGTCATACGGCCTATCGGGAGCCGCACCGAGCGGCGCTTGAGACGCGTCATCGCAGATCGCGCGGCACGGGGCAGCGCCGCAGAAGACGGCCGCGCCGGCTTGCCGGGCGAAACGGCGGAAATGCTCGGGGAAGGGCCGCTCCCAGGTGGTCTTGTTGCCGAAGCCGCGGGGCACGTCGGCCGTCCGCATGTACAGGTTGCGGCGATGGAACAGATTGTAGGGGCGCTTGGCCAGCGCCGCCTGGAACAGCGCGAACCAGACCAGGGCACGGCGGTAGAGCGCACCGCGGCCATTCAGGCGCCCCACGTTCTGGCAGGCAACGTCGAGAAAGCGATTCTCCTCATCGGTGAAATAGATGCCGGCGAAGGTCCGTTCAATGAAATCGTCGTATACCTGGCGCGGATCACGCCGCAAGATGAATTCGATGTGCTCGTCCGTGAGCTGCTCGTGATCGTTTTCGATCAGCGCCAGGCCGACCTGATGATTGAAACGCAGCAGGTCGCAGTAGGTCACGGCGACGCCGCGGCGTTTGAGCCCATAGGCGACGCTGCCCGTCCCGCCGAAAGCGTCGAGCGCGGATGTGAACTCCAGGTGGGCGAGATGTCCGCCGATCCAATCGACCAGCTTGGCCTTGCTGCCCTGATAGCGCGTGCGCGGCATGCCGTCCGTGGCCGATCTTGTCACGCCATCATCGTTGCATGAAAGCCGGCGCGCGCCAACTGTGGCATGGGGAACCGCCGGCCGGTCGACTCAGAGCACGAAACTGAGGAAGTCGAGTCAACCAGCGGTACGTCGGGCGAAGCGGATGGCCTGTCTGGCAATCCTCAGGTCGGAAGGTGTGGCGACCGCGTAATGAAATAGTTCCATGACGCGCAGGCCACGCTCGGTGAGGGAGGTCATCGTGCGGACCAGAGCCTGCGGGTCGGTTCGCGAGCGGCCTGCCAGCGGCAGGCGAATTTCGGCCGTACCGGGTTCAACGGCGGCATCGACATCGCCCGCGGCGAGCATTCGCGCGATCGGGCGGCCGTGCGTGGTCGGCGTCTCTCCAAAGATGGGATCGCCTGAATAGCGCAGCAGTGTGACCGGGGCGGAGGAGGCCGCAAGCACCTCGCCGAGCACACGCTCGAGCGCGACGCGCTGCGTCTGGCGATAGTGACGCAGGGGCTCGGACGATTCAGCGTTCGAGCGGGCGTCGCCGGTTAGAAGCTGCTCGATACGCACGGTGGCGGCACGCGCGGCGGCGGCGACGTCTACGCCGCCACGTGCGGCGGTCTGGCGGCAGGATTCGCAGAAGCAGATCGAAAGCAGATCGGCCGTTTCCTGGTCGAGCGGCGCGCCGCCGTACGCATTGGTGCTCGTGAATTCCGGGCGCCCGGCGTGGAAGTCCGCCAACTCGATGGCCGCCGGCGCGAAGCTCTGGCAGACATTGATGACCAGACCGCGCAGCCATTCGCAGACATCCGGGTTAATCAGGCACATGCGCAGCGGCGATGCATCGCCGAGAACGGTCTTGGTCGCCGATTCGGGATATCGCGTGGCGATGCGGCCGGTGAGCGTGCACGAAATCTCGACCCGCACGCCCAACTCGCGCGCGCGGCAGCGCTCCGTAACCTGCTGCAGCGGGTTGCGCCCTTTCAGCCAATTGGAAAGCACCGGCTTGATGCGCGTGCCGTCGAAGAAGCGGTCTTCCGTCTGAATGAAGACGCCGCCGCGCGAGCGGAGAATTCGGCCGGCCTGTCCCGGGGCGCGGCGCACGTGCGCGACCGGCGGCGTGGCGATCGGAACGGTGATGCCGCTGGCGCCGACCTCACCCTGAAGCCGGTCCAGAACCGGATCGAGGCCCTCATCGACCAGGTCAGGCAGGAAACAGGTTACGTAAGCGTCGAACATTTCCACTCCACTTCGAAAACGCAATCAGCCTTGACGTTTGGTGATCATAATCCCGCGCGCCGCTTAAGAATAGGACGCACCGAGTCTGGCTTATGGGGCCGTCCAACGCGGCGGTTTCATTGACTGTTGACGTTGGACGATATCGTTCGGGTGGAACCATCGCCCCATGCTGCGCGCCGGCGTTCTGCGAAAGTGACGATGACCACGGGCAGGCCATCGGGCCGGATGCGCGCGCTTGTTCTGGCGCTGGTATGCCTGGTCTGGATCAGCGGCGTGATCGCGGGCCTGGGAATCCTGGTCGAGTACTCGAACGCGCAAGGCAGCCCGAGCGCGCCACAGGCACGCTGGCCCGCCGAAAGCGCGCTCCAGCGCGAAGCGGACCGGGCCACGCTGGTGATGCTGGTGCATCCGCACTGTCCGTGTACGCGCGCCAGCATCGGCGAACTGGCCATCGTCATGCGGCATTGCCTGCAGCGCGTGAAGGCCCACGTGCTGTTTGTGCGGCCCGCCGGGATGCCGGAGGACTGGGAGAAAGCGGATCTGTGGTCGAGTGCCGCGGCGATCCCGGGTGTCGAAGTTCGTAGTGATCCGGAGGGATGGGAAGCCCGGCGCTTCGGGGCGGCGACCTCCGGGGCCGTGCTGCTGTATGACACGCGCGGCGCGCTGATTTTCCAGGGCGGAATCACGGCAGCGCGCGGCCATTCCGGCGAGAACGCCGGCCGCAGCAGCGTCGTGGCTCTGCTGACGCATGCCGGCGAAGCGCGCGCTCGAACGCCGGTTTTCGGATGCCCGTTGTTTGGAGAGGCGTGCACCTGCCCGGCTGCGGGCGAAAGTGAGGGCCAGCCGTGTCATCATCCCTGACACCCAGCATGTCGCCCCGCGCGAAAGAGCTGTTCGAGGCGCATCGCGATCACATCCTGCGGCGCACCGATCGCCTGTTCGCCGGGCTGATGCTCTTTCAGTTCGTCGGCGGGCTGATCGCCGCACTGGTGATTTCGCCGCGGGCCTGGTCGGGCGCGATGAGCCAGGTGCACCTGCACGTCTGGGCGGCCCTGCTGCTGGGCGGATTGATCGCGAGCCTGCCGATCGCGCTGGCGCTGCTGGTGCCCGGACGATTCATCACGCGCTGCGTGATCGCCACCGCGCAAATGCTGTTCTCCGCACTGCTCATCCATCTGACGGGCGGGCGGATCGAGACCCACTTTCACGTCTTCGGTTCGCTGGCGGTGTTGGCGTTCTATCGCGACTGGCGCGTGTTCATTCCGGCCACGCTGGTGGTCGGTCTGGATCATCTGATCCGCGGCATCTATTGGCCGGAATCGGTGTATGGCGTGCTGACCGCCAGCCCTTGGCGCTCGCTGGAGCACGCCGGCTGGGTGATTTTCGAAGATATTTTCCTGATCCGCTCGTGCTTCCAGAGCATCCGCGAGATGCGCGACATCGCCGCGAAGCGCGCCCAGCTCGAGGGGACCAACGCCATTGTCGAACAGCAGGTGCGGCAGCGCACCGCGGAACTCGTGCAGCGGACGGCCGCACTGCAGCAGGAGGTCGCGGAGCGCGAACGCGTCGAGCAAGCTCTGCGCGAGATGAATATGGCGCTGGCCAACGCGATGCCTGGCATTTCGAAGTTGGATTCGCAGGGCCGCTACGTGCAGGTCAACGATGTCTACGCCGAGATGATCGGATATCGGCCCGAGGAACTGATCGGGATGTCGTGGGAAAAGACTGTGCACCCGGATGATCACCGCGCGGCCGTGCAGGCTTACCAGCGCATGTTGCGCACCGGCATCGCGGAACTCGAGGCGCGCGCGGTCCGCAAGGACGGCAGCCAGTTCTTCAAGCTGGTCATGATGGTGAAGATCTCGGCGCCCGACGGGCAGACGCTCGGGCACCACTGCTTCATGCGCGACATCAGTGAGCGCAGGCGGGCCGAGGCGGAACGCGACGACCTGCACCGTCAGCTCCTGGAGGTCTCGCGCCGTGCCGGTATGGCGGAAGTGGCGACCGGCGTGCTGCACAATGTCGGCAATGTGCTGAACAGCGTGAATGTTTCGGTCACTCTGGTGGCGGAAAAAGTGCGCAAGTCGGAAGCGCCCGACTTGGTGAAGATCGCCGACCTGCTCAACCGGGCCGACGACCTGGGACAGTTCATTACATCGGATAGCAAGGGCAAGCTGATCCCGCAGTTTCTGGCCGGGTTGGGCGCGCAGCTTGTGGCCGAGCAGACGGTCATGCTGACTGAGTTGCAATCGCTCACCAAGAACGTGGAGCACATCAAGGACATCGTGACGATGCAGCAGTCGTATGCGCGCGTCTCCGGAGTAACCGAGTCGGTGAATCTGGCGCAACTGGTTGAGGACGCAGTCCGCATCAACAGCGCCGCGCTGCAGCGGCATGGGATCGAGTTGGTGCGGGATTACGAGGACATTCCGCCGGTGGTGCTCGACAAGCAGAAGGTCTTGCAGGTGCTGGTGAACCTGATCAATAACGCCAAGTACGCCATCAGCGATGGCGGCAAACCGCAGCGGGTGCTGACGATACGGGTCGCGGCCACTGGCGACGAGACGGGCCGCGCGCGGATCGAAGTGCGCGATAACGGGATCGGCATCCCGCCCGAGAACCTGACGCGCATCTTTTCGCACGGCTTCACGACGCGCAAGCACGGCCACGGTTTCGGTCTGCACAGTTGCAGCCTCACCGCCAAAGAGATGGGCGGTTGCCTGCGGGCCCATAGCGACGGCCCGGGCAAGGGCGCGACGTTCACACTGGAGCTGCCGCTGGCGACAGCGAATGCTGACCTATGAGTGACGCCGAACAGCCAAAGAACCGGCGCATCCTGGTCATCGATGACAACGAGGCCATCCACCAGGATTTCCGGAAGATTCTAGCGGGGCAGGCCGCGACCTCGTCGCTGCGCGAGTTGAAAGCGGCGCTGCTCGGTGCGGAACCTGCGCAAGCAGAACCGATTCGCTATGAAATCGACGCGGCGCTGCAGGGGCAGGAGGGCTGCCAGAAAGTTCGCGCCGCGGTCGCGCGCGGCAGCCCGTACGGCGTGGCCTTCGTCGACATGCGCATGCCGCCCGGCTGGGACGGGCTGGAGACGATCGAGCAAATCTGGCGCGAAGATCCGGACGTGCAGGTGGTGATCTGCACGGCGTATTCGGACTATTCCTGGGACGACGTCGTGGCCCGCTTCGGGCAGAGCGATCGGCTGCTGTTGCTCAAGAAACCGTTCGACAATGCCGAAGTGTGCCAGCTTGCGTGCGCGCTGACCGAGAAATGGTACCTGGCGCGCCAGGCGCGCTTGCAGTTGCAGGAACTCGAGGAAATGGTGCAGACGCGCACGGCGGAGCTGCAAGTCAGCAACCGGCAGCTTCAGGACCAGATCGCCGAGCGCCGCTCGGCGGAAGAACGCCTGCGGCACGACGCGTTTCACGATGCGCTGACGGGCTTGCCGAACCGGGCGCTGTTCATGGATCGGCTGACGCACTGCACCGAGCGGCGACTGCGACAACCTGATCGGCAGTTCGCGGTGCTGTTCCTGGACCTCGACAATTTCAAGGTGATCAACGACGGCCTGGGCCACGCGGCCGGCGATGAGCTGCTGGTGAAGGTGGCCGCGCGGCTTTCGGCCTCGGTGCGCGCGGTCGATAGCCTGGCCCGCATTGGCGACGACCTGACGGCCCGTCTGGGCGGCGATGAGTTCGTGATTCTGCTCGATGATCTGCAGCGGCCCAACGACGCCGTCCTGGTTGCGGAGCGCGTCCAGAAGCACTTGTCGCCGCCCTTTTCGATCGGCGGTCATGACATCGTCATCAGCTCGAGCATCGGGATTGCCCTGGGCGGGCAGCCGGGCAAATCGGCAGACGAGCTGCTGCGCGACGCGGACACCGCCATGTATCGGGCCAAGTCGGCCGGCAAAGCCCAGCATGCCTTGTTCGACGAAGCGATGCACGCGGCCGCGATGGGCCGGCTTAAGCTCGAAAACGATCTGCGGCGCGCGATCGAGCAGCAGCATTTCGTGCTCGAATACCAGCCGATTCTCGCGCTGGATACCCGCGCGCTGCGCGGCTTCGAGGCCCTGCTGCGCTGGAGACACGCGGAGCGCGGGCTGATCGCGCCGGGCGAGTTCATCCCGGTATCCGAGGAAACGGGGCTCATCGTCCCGCTGGGCCACTGGGTGCTACAGGAAGTCTGCCGTCAGATCACGGGCTGGAACGCCTGCCGTCCGTCCGGCCGAGATTTGTCGGTCAGCGTCAACATTTCCAAGCGCCAGATGGCCGACCCGGGATTCATCGATCAGGTCCGCGCGGTTCTGCGCGAGAGCGGCGCGGACGGAGGCAACCTCAAATTCGAGATCACCGAGAGCGTGATCATGGAGAACCCGAAATCGATCATTGCGATCCTGCACCAGCTTCAGGGGCTCAAGATCGAATCGCACATGGATGATTTCGGCACCGGGCAGTCGTCGCTGGGATACCTGCAGGAATTCCCCTTCGACGTCTTGAAGATCGACCGCGCCTTCGTGCAGTGTATGGCGCGCAGCCGTAAACATGCGGCCATCATTCAGGCCATCGTCAACCTAGCCCACAATTTGAATATGAAGGTCGTGGCCGAGGGAATTGAAACAGACGAGCAGCTTGCACAATTGCAAGCGCTGGATTGCGACTATGGGCAGGGGTTTCTGCTCTCGCCGCCGCTGAGCGCCGACGCCGCCAGCGCGCTGCTGACGGCGCTCGCCGAGCCGTGCAGCACGCGGTGATCCGTCAGCTACGGCTCAGGTTGCCGCCGTTGTGGTTTGGTCGCCACGCTCCACGGCCACGAGCCGCGCGGCGTGCGTGCGCAGTTGCTCCCGCTCGGCGCGCCAACAATCACACAGCGGTTCGGCGATACTGGATGTGAGGATCTCGTCGAGCGATTCCAGCAACGCGAGCGCCTCGTCGGCCGCAGCGGTCGGGGACTGATTCGCGCCCAGGCGCGCGCGGCGCACGTCGCGAATGCAGCGCGCATACATGGCCGCCAGGCAGGCGACGTAGATCGCCAGCACAAGTACCAGGCCGCGCAACAGCGGACCGGCCCCGAGCACGGCCACAAGCTGATGCAGTCCGCGGATGGAACTCAGTGCGCCGTCCGACGCGGCGATGGCCAGCAGGCCGTCGGCGACCGGCTGCATCAGCGGAAACCACAGCAGGACGAACCACAACAGGCCGCGCGAAAGAAAGGAAGGCTTCCGATACGCTGCCGTCAAATCGCGCAGCGTTTGTCGGTCCAAGTCCTCGACCAGCGTCTCACAAGCCGCCGTTACCCTTGCGGCGAGGTGCTCGGGCGCGGGCAGCCGTGATTCCAGGTTGAAGTGCTGCACCACGCGCGCGTGATCGTCCCGGAATTGAGCGAGCAGCAGGCGCACACGGTCTGCCAGACTGCGGCCGCCGATGTAGAATGGATCGCCGCTTACGGATCGGACATCCGTCGCGCGGGCCATGCCACGACCGAGCCGGCGAACGAGCCAGCTCAGTGGCCAGTAAACGACGCGCAGGATCGGCCAACGCTCGACACGTTCCGCCAGAAGACCGTCAGCCAGTTCGACATCACTCTTGCGGCTGAGGGCCAGCTTTCGACAGACCTGCTGGCGATATTCCTCGGGCAGCGCTTCAGCGAGCGCGCTTTGCAGATACTCGGGATCGCACGCGCGCTCGACCAGACCAAGCCACGTGTCCAATTGATAATGGGCGCGGATGCGCGCCGCGTTCTCACACAACTCGCGCCGCTGGTTGCCGCGCTTAATGGCGCCGGCTTCCGCGCCACTGATCGGGCGTAGAAGCGCCGCGCGAAGCCGGACCAATTCTTCGTGCGCGTGTGCCGCAATGTGCGCAACGGCTTGGCAGTCCGCGGAATAATGCCGCCAGTCCGGGTCGGCCCAGATGACCCCGATGCGCTCGATGAACGCCTCCGGCTCCGGGTAGGCGGCTGCGATCAGGAAGAGGCGCTCGTCGGATGAACCGCAGCCCGACTCGACGGCCGTTTCGCGCACCCAGCTCTGAAGCGAACTCCAGATGCGCGTGGCACGGTCGACCGGCGTGTCTCCGTCATCTCGTGCCGTGCGAAGTGCGACCGAATCCTCGCGCGCGGCGGCCGTGCCGGCCCCGGCGTGTACCGGCGACCGCCGCCGTGCCCCGGTGACGAACCAACTCTGATCATCGCCCACCAGCTCGTCCACTTTGTTGAGCACGCAGTGGACATTGCGCGCGTCCTTGATGACTTCGTGGAACAGTCGGACCCATTCACGATCCCCGATCTTGCGCGGCGTGACCACCCAAACGATGCGATCGAGCAGCGGCGCCACGCGCCCGACGATTTCGGCATGCTCGCTGAATTCGCTGTCGAAATCGGGCAGATCCAGCAACACGATGTTCCGAAGGCCCTCGAGCTGGTGCTTCGCGACTTCGACCAGGTCGGTCGGGGCGGCGGGCCGGAATCGCTGGCGAACGCATTCCACCATCTCAGCGTGGACGTAAGCCACCGGGCGATTGGTCCCCGGGCCCACTTCGCGCACGTCAGCGGAGATTTGCTGGCCGGCGAGGGCATTGATCAGCGTCGATTTGCCTACGTCCTTGCCGCCGAGAAGGCCGCAGACCACCAGCGAATCAGCCAGGGCCTGCTGCGCGCCAAAGCTCACCGGCAGGGGCTCGCGGTGAAAGAGGTGGGCCAGGTCCAGGTTGATACGCTGGAGTTCCTCGGCCGGCGAATCGTCAGCGCGGGAAGTCGTCATCAGAGCGGCGCAGCTCCATCGCGGATTCCTTCGAGGGCGGCGCGCAGCCCGTCGCCCCGCTGCAGGACGTTTTGCTCGGCGGCCGCGATGATCAGATCGGCCCGGCCACGCGCATACGCCACGATCAACTGCCGATAGTTTTCGGCCGAATCTTTGACGGCAGTGAACTCCGGGCTGCCGAGCAGCTTTTCGTACGTAACATCGATGAAGCGGCGCAGCGGACGCCCGGCCGCGGCGCCGGCGCCGGCCGCGCCTAGCAGCTTTCCTAGCGCGGCGGCTAACGCCGCTTTGGCGGCCGGGAGCGTTAACGCCGCGACCGGCCCTTGCACCGCGACCAGCACGATCGCCACACCCACCGCGGTCGCACCGAGCGCCCCCACCACATTCGAGGACAACCCCTTGGCCTCGCTTTCGATCCGCGCATTCCAGCGTGCCAAAGCCTGATCGAGATGCAGCAGGGCTTCGGCCGCCCGCCGCTCACGCGCTTCGACAGACACGAAAGCGTCGCCGAGTGCCGCGGGCAGCGGCGCGCTCTGGAAGAACGGGCTGGCCTGCGCGGCCTGCCGCAGCGTGTGGTGAATCTCGCGGGACACGCTGCGGAAATGATCGATACCGACGTCCTGCCGCGCGGGTTCGACCGGAATGGCGCCTGAAGTGCCGCGCCCGGGAATCACCAGCGCGCCCAGCACCGGGATGCGGCCGACGGCCTGCTCGAAGCGCTGAGTCTGCTTATCGAACCATTGCCGCCAGTGCGCGGGCCGCAACACGCGCGCCAGGATCGTGAGCTGCTCGCGCTCCGCCGGTTTCATGAGCGCCGTCAGGCAACTCCACATCGACGGGATGCAGCGCTCGGTCTGACGCGCAATCTGCGCCCGAAGTTGCACGAGGCGCCTGGCGCGCTCGGCATTGGCGTTTAGCACGCGCTCGACCGCGGCGGCCAAACTTGCGAGGAGTTGCCGGACGCGGCGCGGCGCCGGCTCGGTGAGGAAGCCCTGGATTTCAGTGAGTTCGGCCGGATCGAGCGTGCGGCAGCCGCGGCCCGGATGAAAATTCACTGTCACCATGCTCACCGCAGCGAGCCGTCGTGACTGTTCACGAAGCGCATCCAGATCGGCCGGCGCGAGCGGCGCCGCGCGCGAACGGTTGAATACCGCCAGACGTTCCTGGCCCAGGCGGGCCGACTCGGCGTGCAGCCCGTCGATGCTCTGGCGATCGAACCAGCGTTCGGCATCAATGACGATGATCAGGCGATCGAACCAGGGCAGTAGCGCCAATGCCAGGTCGCCCTCGCGGCGTGAGGCGTCCGAGGTCAAATCGGGCGTGTCGCAGACGAACGCGTGCTCCAGCGACTCGACCTCATGCAACACGACCGTGAGCGTCTCGGGATCACCGGGCGCGGCAGCGTCGAGTCCACTGATTCGCCGCGGTAGGTCGGGAAAGAGTTCGCGGGCCGCGGGCGGAAATCCGTCGAGCCGTTCGAGCGCTTCGCGCCAGCGGCTGTGCACCGCGAGAACTGCGCCGCGCGTGGCATGGCCGCGCGCGGTTACGAAGCTGGCGACGTGCCCGCCGAGCAGATTGTTGAAGACGGTGCTCTTGCCGGATGAGGCCCCGCCGACGATGGCCACGAGCGGAATTCGCCCGCCAGCGCCGCCGCCGTTCAGGAAGCGCAACACGTGCACCATTTGCCCGGTCTGCCTGGGCCAGTCAAAGTGCAGTTCGTCGCGCAACCGCGCGCCGGCCGCCGCGAGTACCGCCAAATCGGCGCTGAGGCGTTCGCTCAGGATGGGCTCCGGTGCTTCGATGATCTCCAGCAAGGTATTCTGTCCGGGCGTCCTGCCCGGGCTCAAGGCGCATTGCGGTACGCCCGTCCATAACTTCGCCGGGCCGGACCGCTTATTCTCGCTGGAACGTGCCAGAGACGCCAGCGCGCGCCCGCGGCCCAAGAAGATCATTCGACTTGCTGCCGCTGGCCCCGATCTTGCCTCACATTTTGGGGATGTGGGTCCGCCTGCCAGCGGACTCAGGAATAGCAAGGAAACAAGATCGGGTGCCAGGATGATTTACGCTTTTCGACATGGAACTGTCATTACACTATTCGGGTTGGTATTGGCCGGGTGCGGCGGAGGCCGGCGGTCGGAGTTTACTTCCCGACAGACTCTGGAATCGCCTTCCCCAAACGGGGATCACGACGTGCCGCGGGACGCCCCCGACAGTGACCGCAGTGTCTCGACGCAATACACCGCGCAGCGCACGCTGCCGGCGCGCGATAATGACCGCGGCGTCTCGAAGGACAGTGGCGAGCGCGCACCACGCACGGTCGCGGCCCGTAATACCCACGACAGTGACCGCAGCCTTTCGCGATCTGATGACCATAAGGGGCGGTACGACATTTCGCTGGACGAGCTCCGTCAGCACGTGCAGAACCAGTCGGCCGTGATTGTCGACGCGCGCGCCCCGCACGACTTTGATCGGGGCCACCTTCGGGGGGCAATCAACGTGCCTTCCGGCAAGGAAGAGGCCTATATCGGGGACCTGCTGCGCAATGCTGACCTGAGCCAGCCCATTATCATCTACTGCAATGGGCCGCACTGTCCCGCAGCCGACACGGTATACGACCACGCCCGGTCCTATGGGTTCACCAACATGCGCGTGTTCAAACCAGGCTGGGACGCGCTATCTGCCATGCACGATCTGCAATAGCGGAGCATCGCGCCGGCGCGCACCGAATCAATCCGCGCGCTGGAAAACAATGCAGGCGTTATGTCCGCCGAAGCCGAAGGAATTGCTCATGGCCCGGCGAATGCGGCAGTCACGCGGAGCATTCGGAACATAATCCAGGTCACAGCCCTCACCGGGATGCTCGAGGTTAATGGTGGCCGGCGCGACTGAATTGGCGATGGCCAGGACGGTGGCGATCGCTTCCACGCCACCACTGGCGCCGAGCAGGTGGCCGATCGAACTTTTCGTGCTGCTGACGGGAATGCGGTGGGCGTGCTGGCCGAACACACGCTTGATGGCGACGGTTTCAGCAATGTCGCCCAGGGGGGTGCTGGTGCCGTGGGCGTTGATGTAATCGATCGACTCGGGCGATAAGGCTGCGTCGTCGAGGGCGCGCTTCATGGCCTTGGCCGCGCCGATGCCGTCTTCGCTGGGTTGCGTGATGTGCGAGGCGTCGGCGGTCGTGCCGAACCCGCATACCTCGGCAAAGATGCGTGCGCCGCGGCGCCGCGCATGCTCGTACTCCTCAAATATAAGAATGCCGGCCCCCTCGCCCAGCACGAAGCCATCGCGGTCACGATCGAACGGCCGTGAGGCATGGGAGGGATCCTCGTTACGGGTGCTCAAGGCTTTCATGGCGGCGAAGGCGGCCAGACCCAGCGGAGTGAGCGCCGCTTCCGAGCCGCCGGTGATCACGAGATCGCAATCCCCACGCCGAATGAGGTGCAGCGCGTCGCCCATGGCGTTGGTCGCGCTGGCACAAGCGGTGGCGACGGCCGTACTCGGGCCGCAGGCGCCATACCGGATCGAAAGATTCCCGCTGGCGGCATTGACCATCAGCTTGGGAATGGTGAAAGCGGAGACCTTGCCGGGCCCCTTTTCGAACAACCGGACATGTTGTTCTTCCAGCTCCGACAGGCCGCCGATGCCCGAGCCGATGGTGACGCCCATCCGATCCGGATTCTCGACGGGCAGCTTAACCCCCGCCTGGCGCACGGCCTCGTCGGCCGCCACCATGGCAAACTGCGCAAAACGATCGAGGCGTTTGATCTGCTTGCGATCGATGACCGTCGGCTCGAAGTCACTGACTTCACCGCCGAAAGTCACTTCGAACGGCGACGGATCAAACAGCGTGACGGTGCTCACGCCGCTCTGGCAGGCCAGCAGATGGTCCCAGAACGAGTCCACCGTTTGCCCGATCGGCGTGACGGCCCCCATTCCGGTGACCACTACGCGACATCTGGACATGAATGCTCCCTGAACCTCACCGCCACGCGCGGGCCCGCCAACTGCAAGGGGATCCCGTCACGGCCGGTCCGTTCCGCCGCGTGCCCCGCGGCGGCCGATCAGCCCTTGTTGCCCTTGTGCTTCTCGATGTAGTCGATGGCGGCCCCGACCGTTTGGATCTTCTCCGCCTCCTCGTCCGGAATATTCATGTCGAACTCGTCTTCGAATTCCATCACCAACTCGACCGTGTCGAGCGAGTCGGCATTCAGGTCGTTGACGAACGACGTATTCCGGTTGATCTGGGCCTTATCAACGCCCATCTGTTCGCTGACGATCGCGATGACCTTTTCTTCGACCTCGTTACTCGACACGCGGAAGTCCTCCTGGTGGAGTCAAGTAGCCTGCGGCGAAACGCCGAACACCCTCACTATAGGTCGCACGTGGTGCGGCCGCAATGGATTCGCATGGCCGGCTACATGTGCAGCCCGCCGTCGATAATGATCACCTGTCCGGTGATATAACTGGCCTCGGAACCCGCCAGAAACGCGACGATGCCCGCCACTTCATCCGCTTGGCCGAAGCGCTGCATCGGGATCAGCGGTTTGACCGTTTCCTTCAGCTTTTCCGGCAACGCGTCGGTCATGTCGGTGGCGATGAACCCGGGAGCGACCGCGTTACAGGTAATCTGTCGTTTGGCCAACTCCTTGGCGACGCTTTTGGTCAAGCCGATAAGGCCGGCCTTGCTGGCCGCGTAATTCGCCTGCCCGGCGTTGCCCATCACACCCGAAATACTGGAGACGTTGACAATCCGTCCGCGCCGAGCGCGTACCATATAGCGGCTGACGGCCCGGGTCAACCAGAAGGCCGATGTCAGATTCGCCCGCAGCACATCTTCGAACTGCTCGTCCTCCATGTTCATCAGCAGGCCGTCGCGCGTGATCCCGGCGTTGTTGACCAGAATGTCGATGCGCTCGAAACGGTTGCCGATTTCATCCACTGCGGCGTCGATGGCGGCGCGATCCGTCACGTCCAGCGCGCGCGGTTCGATGACGCCGGGCAACTCCGCCGCGCGGGCCTCAGCGGCCACCGCCTGCAGGCGCTCGAGACTCCGCGCGCAGGCCACCACGCGGGCGCCTTCGCGCGCCAGCCGCAGACAGACGGCACGCCCGATCCCGCGGCTGCCGCCCGTGACGATGGCGATCTGGTCCTTGAGGGTCATAGGGGCTCCAGCCTACACGCTCGCGGGCGAAGCTGTCGACAGCGCGTCCAGATCCGCAACCGCACTGACGTTCACCACCCGCAGTTGCCGGTTGATCTTGCGTAACAGCCCGGTCAGGACCCGGCCGGGGCCGACCTCGACGAACGTATCGAAGCCGTCGGCGGCCAGCCGCTCGACCGACTTCTGCCAGCGGACGGGCTGCACCAACTGCTGCCGTAACGATTCGCGGACGCGTTCCGGCGCCACATGATACTCGCCATCGACGTTGGTGGGAACCATCAGGCGCGGCACAGCCAAATGCGTCTGAGCCAGCGCATTGGCCAGGCCTTCGGCCGCCGGCGCCATCAGCGGAGAATGAAACGCGCCGGCCACTTTCAGTGGCAATGCGCGGCAGCCGAATTCTTCGGCCAGGCTGATGGCGCGCTCGCACGCGGCGCGCTCGCCCGAAATGACGATCTGTCCGGGGCAATTGAAATTGGCCGGGACCAGCACGGCTCCCTCGGCCGCGGCCCGACAGAGGGCGTCGGCGGTCGCTTCGTCCGCACCGACGAGCGAAACCATCCCGCTGGGTGTGGCCAGGGCGGCCGATTGCATCAGCTCGCCGCGACGGCGCACCAGGCGCAATCCGTCCTCGAAGCTCAGCGCCCCGGCCACATGCAAGGCTGTCCATTCGCCCAGGCTCAATCCGGCCGCGGCACCCGGCATCCCATCCAAGCCGCCCAGCTCCTGAATCGCCGCCCAGATGGCGACACTGGTGGCGAAGATCGCCGGCTGCTGAATGTCTGTGCGCGCCAGTTCTTCCGGAGTGCCATCAAAACAGATGCGCGCCAGTGGCAGGCCCAACGTACGGTCGGCGCGCGCGAAAACCTCCGCGGCGGCCGGGCTGGCCGACGCGAAATCTTTCCCCATCCCGACGTGCTGCGCGCCTTGTCCGGGGAAGAGCCAGGCGATCCGCCTTTGATTGCCGCCATGCGTCATGTGCCAGGCGCCTTACAGTTGCAACAGGGCCGTCGCCCAAGTCAGGCCCGCGCCGAACGCGACCAGCAGGATGCGGTCACCCGGCCGGATCGCGCCCGAGCGGCGGGCCTCGTCGAAGGAGATCCCAATGGAAGCCGCCGAAGTGTTGCCGTAGCGGTCGATGTTGACGGCCACCTTGTCGGCCGGCAATCCCAGCCGCGAGCGCGCCGATTCGATGATGCGCAAATTCGACTGATGCGGGATGATCAGCTTCAGCTCGTCGGCGGTCATGTCGCAGCTCTGCAGAGCGTTATCGATTTCATCCTGCATTTTCACGACGGCGAACTTGTAAACCTCGCGGCCGCGCATGCGCATGGTGTGCAGACGTTCGGCGACGGTGGTGGTGCTGGCCGGCAAACGACTGCCGCCGGCCGGAACCCAGATTTGTTTCGCCTGACAGCCGTCGGCACCGAGGTTCCAGTAGAGGATGCCGCGCTGCGGATCATCTGACGGCGAGAGGACCACCGCCGCGGCCGCGTCGCCGAACAGTATGCAGGTGGAACGATCCTGATAATCGGTGAAACGCGTGAGCGTCTCGGCCCCGACCATCAGCACGTTGCGGTAAGCGCCGGTCTGCAGCATCGACGTGGCCACAACCAGCCCGTAGACGAACCCGGAGCAGGCCGCCAGCACATCGAAGGCCGGCACGTTGCGAATGCCCAACTCGCCTTGCAGCATGCACGACGTGGACGGGATCACGACGTCCGGAGTCGCGGTGCAGACGATGACCAGATCGACGTCTTCCACGGTCAGGCCGGCGTTCTGCAGCGCGCGGCGCGCGGCGGCGGCCGCGAGCGTCGCGGTCGATTCGCCTTCGCCGCAGCGGTGCCGCTGGCGAATGCCGGTGCGCTCGACGATCCAGGTGTCGCTGGTGTCCAGATAGCTGCTGAAAAAAGCATTATCGAGTATTTCGGGCGGGGCGTACACGCCGGTTCCCCGAATCGTGACCGGTAACGTCGAATTCATGCCACCTACACCAGCTTCGAGGAAGTACCGTGCCGTCAGGCCGGCCGCGCCAGGCGCTCGACGACGGCCTTGCCCAGCTCCAGCCGCAGGAACTGACCCGCCACGCGCACCGCGTTGCGAATGGCGCGCGCGTTGCTGCGTCCGTGGCAAATGATGCACACGCCGTCCACGCCCAAGAGCGGGGCGCCGCCGTATTCGCTGTAATCGTGCCGCGCCCAGATGCGCTGCAGCGCTGAATCGATCTTGCTCTTGACCCCCGGTTCTTCTCCGTCGAATTCGTGCGAGATGGTGCGGAACAGCCCCTCGGCCAGACCTTCCACGAACTTGAGCACGATGTTGCCGACGAAGCCGTCGCACAAGGCCACGTCGCACACGTTGTTGAAGAGATCCTTGCCTTCCACGTTGCCGACGAAGTGGATCGTCGAGTCGGCGCTGAGCAACTCGTGCGTCTGCTTGACCAGCTCGGTGCCCTTCACGTTCTCCTCGCCGATGGAAAGCACTGCCACGCGCGGCTTTTCGATGCCGATGACTTTCTCGGCAAAGACCGAGGCCATCACGCCATATTCGTACAGATGCCGCGGCTTAGCCTGGATGTTGGCGCCGACGTCGCACAGCACGAACGGGCCGTGAAACGACGGCACGGCCACCGCGATCCCGGCGCGGCTGACATTGGGTAGCGGGCGCATCTTGAGCTGGCAGGCGGCCGCGCAGGCGCCGGTGTTCCCGGCGCTGATCACGGCGTCGACCTCGCGGGCGGCGGCCATCTTGGCCATCACCACGATCGACGAGTCCTTCTTCTGGCGCAGGCCATCGACCGGCGACTCGTCCATCTCGATGACCTGCGAGGCATGCACCACGCGCACACGGGCAGCGTGCGGACCCAGGTCCAGCCCGCGCAGCTCGGCGTGCACGCGGCCCTCATCGCCGACCAGGACCAGTTCGAAATCATCGTTATCCGCGAGCGCTTCGACGGCCCCGCGGACGATAACTCCGGGGGCGAAGTCGCCGCCCATGGCGTCAACGGCTATGCGAACGGCCATTACCGCTCCTTCTGGGCCACCTTGAGCATTACCCGGGCGCTGACATAGCCGCAATTCGTGCAGGCCGCGTGCGGCAGTTTCGCCTGGCCGCACTTCGGGCAGGCCGAAAGCGTGCGGGCCTTGATGGCGTGATGCGCGCGGCGGCTGCGCTTCAGCGACTTGGAGGTTTTCTTGATCGGAAGCATGCTGACTCCCACTACTTATACACGCGTGCCCGTCCGCGGGCGCAAGTGAGGCACGGACCGCGCGGACGGAAAACGCAAAGGGCAGAGAGTAGGAAGCTTCGGGCAGGCTGTCAAGCCGCGCAGGCGTCCGCGCGGCTGGCATGGTCCGGCGGCGTCTTGTCCGCCGCCCAAAATTCGCCGCGTCGCCGAAAATTCGCCGCACCGCAGGTGCATGTTCGCTCTCATGGCCCGAGGTGTTTAATCTGAGTCGACCAAGCTCGCGGCTTCGTTAACCAGCGCTCGCTCCTGCACCGTGACCGCCTCGGGGTGATCTCGCAGACGGGATCGGGCGACGTCCAGGGCCTCGCGCGCGGACTGGGCTTGGCCCAGGTAGTGGCGGGTCATGGCCAGAAACGCCGAGTGCATCAGGACGTTGCCGCTCGGGATCGGGTCAAGCGCTTCGAGGCTCTTCAGCGCCCGTTCGAAATGGGTCAATCGATAGTCGGCGGCTGCAACCTGCAGCGGCATGCGCCAGTCGGCGGCATCGGCGTCGCCGGCCATCTGTGCCGCCTGCCGGGCCAGTTCGTACAACTCCGTGGACATCCCGGCCTGCATGACCACGTGGAGACTGAGCTTGCGGAGCAGAAAGATATCGCGACGTTCGAGGGCCCGCTGCAGGACCGGTTCGGCGCGCAGCCCCGCCTCGCGATGCCGATCGGTCGTGGCATACAGATTCATCACACATGCAAAGCACTCGCTGGCGGACGGTTCCTTGACAGAGCCCCCGCCGATAAGCGCGTCAAATGCGGCGAGCAACGTCTGCTCCCCCTCCGCGATCCGACCCTGCCCGATCAATGCCTGGGCCACCGGGCTCTCGTGCTGCGGCAGAGGCGGCGGCCGATCGTATTGAAGTTGCGCAATCCGCAGCGACTCGCGGGCCAGCGCCTCGGCTTCGACGTAATCGCCGCAGCGATTCCGCAACGTCGCCAGCCACCAGTCCACCGCGCCGACGCTCTCTGAGTCCGCGGGCAGGTGGGCCAGCGCGATGCGGTGCACTTCCTCGTGCGCCGGGATCCAGACCGAGTTGTAGATCCAGCCGGAGCGGCCGCGGGCAAACTTGTGGAGCGCGCCCGCATAGATCAGAGCCATCGGCGCGCGATCGTCAAATGCCGCCTTACGCGCGTTTTGCAGAGTGCGTAGTGCCGCGGCGATTCCATCGGCTTCGGAGGCCGGCATAGCCCGGAGGTCGTCCATCGCCTTGACCAGCGCCGGATGCGCGGCGAAGAGCGTCTTGATCTCAGTCCAGTCCAGCCATCGACCTCGGGCGACCGAATAGGCACCGTTCAGCGCGTCCCCAGGCCTCCCGAGGGTCTGATACACCGCGATCAGACGGATGAGTGCGTCGTGTGTCTCTTTGTGCGCCGCCCCGTTGCGCTTGAGCCGGCGCTCAAAGTCGGCCCGCAGTAGCGGCTCAGCCTCCGCCGGCCGCCCTTGTCCCAGCAGGGCGACGCCGATCCCCAGTTGGGCGTTCAGCAGCAGACTGTCCGTCGGGTCGCCCTGGTTCTCCAGGATCGCCAGGGTCTCGCGCGAAAGGCGCTCGAGTTCGGCGTACTCGCGGCGCGGTTCGACCTGTCGGGCCAGGTTCCAGTAGATCCAGGCACGCTTGCGTGGATGGAGATGGTCGGCGGCGCGGGCGATGCGGTCCGCCTCGCCCATCATCGCCAGCGTGTCGTCGTTGTATCGATCACGGTCTCCCAGCGTGGCGGCCGCGGCGCACAGGCATTCAGCGACCACGGCGGCACGTGCATCGTCGTCCGGTAATTGCTGCCGGCGCAGGGGCAGCAACTCGTGGAAGGCCTCGATTCCCGCCGGGCTCAATCGCGACCAGTTGAAGCGATCCAGGACCCTGAACAGGTCCGCGTGTTCCGGTCCGAAGATTCGTTTGAGCCGGCTGCTCGGCCGGCTGTGCTGGTCTGAGCTGACCACGCGAATGGCCAGCGACGTGCGCCAACTCTCGGCCGCATCGGGCCGGGACCAGGCTTCATACAGGTCGATCAGGCGTTCGACCACTTCGCGCGCAAAGGAGTTGGTCGTCCCCCGGGCGGCCTCGATGCGCGCCAGATTGTCGAGCAGCAGGGGCTCCGCCTCGGCGAAGCGCCCCTGCCCGATGAGACACGCCCCGAGCCGGGCCTGGTACACCGCCGCGTACCAGTGTTCGTCGGGCAGCGCTCTGCGCAATAGTCCGATGGACTCGCGCGTCAATGCTTCGGCTTCCTCGTGCCAGCCGGCATCGATCGACGTGCGGACCAGCTCACCCAGGGTGCGGATGATGCGCGTGTGCGTCTCCGGCAGGAATCGTCGTTCGATGGTCAACGCTTCCCGCAACAGGCCGCGCCCGGGTCCCGGAAAGTCGCGCAAAGCCAGGTTTACCCCACCCAGGTGCAACAGGTCGGCAATCGGCAGCCACTGTGGGTCGTCCGACCCCAACGTCGCGTGGGCGATGCGGAAGAACTCGTCGTGCAGCGGCTGAAACTTTTCGCCGTCGTATTTCTCGCCCATCAGCCCGCGCCAACTCGTCAGTACCGTCGCCAGTTCCGCGTTTTCGGGTTGTAGCAACTTCGGATACAGCGCCCAGAGCTGCGACCAGCGATTGCTGCGCTCGCGGGCGCCGAGTTCGTCGAGCACCTGAACGTACGGCCACAGCACGTCGTAAATCGATTGAGCGTCACTGTCGAGCAGGGTCTGGCGAATTTCCAATGCGCGGTCGAGGTGCTCGCGGGCCGCCTCGAGTTCGCCCAGCGTGGCGTAAGCTCGACCGATGACCAGACGGACGGTCGCTTCCGAATCCGGGTGATCGGCGAAAGCGCCGGAGACCTGGGCCGCGGCGCGGTCGAGCATGGTCTTCATGCTCATGTCCGGCGCCTGGGTGATATCAGGGTCGGCCAGTCCGAGCGTGTCGACTAGAAACGCGGTGACGCTCCGGGCGCGGCGGGCCGAACTCTCGGCCGACTCGCGCTGTACGCGCTCGGCCTCGCGCGCCGTGCGGGCTTGAGCTTCGGCGGTCTCGGCCGCCTGTCTGGCCAGCCGCTCGCGGCCGGTGGCCGCCTCGGCGGTCTGGCGGGCCAAGCCTTCATTAATGGCGAGGTGACGATGGCTCTCTGACTGAATCCAGGCATAGCCGGCGAAGAAGGCCAGCAGGACGACGAAGGCGAGGGCGGCCGCGAGCGGCCAGCGGTAGCGCCGCGCGTTCTTGAGCAGCACGTACATGGCCGAATCGCGCCGCGCCTCGATGGCTTCGCCGGCCAGTAAATGTCGAATGTCACGCGCGAGCTCGCCGGCCGACTGATAGCGCCGCTCCGGCCCCTTCGCCAGGCAGCGCAGCACGATCACTTCCAGATCTGGATCAAGCTCGCGGCGAAGCGTACGCGGGTGTGTCGGCGGAGCGCTCGTGATGCGCTCAATGACCGCGCCCATCGGTCCACGCACATCGTACGGCATGGCACCGGTAAGCGCTTGAAATAGAACGACGCCCAGCGAATAGACATCGGTGCGCACGTCGATTTCTGCTCCGCGCACTTGCTCGGGCGAGGCCCACGGTAACGATCCAACAAATTGCCCATCCGCCGTCATCGACGCCGCGCCGGCCGCGCTGATTTCCTTTGCCAGGCCGAAATCCAGCACCTGCGGTTCGCCATCACGATCGATGCGGATGTTGCTGGGTTTCAAATCGCGGTGAATGATGCCGCGCAGATGCGCCGCATGGACCGCGTCGCAGATCTTGGCGAACAGCCGCAGAATGTGATCGATTTTGGATTTTGGATTTGGGGTTTTGGATTGGTCGAGTCGCGCGGGGGGAGCGGCAGGGCTGGCGCCGCAATCCAAAATCGGCAATCCAAAATCCAAAATCCAGGAGTCCAGCGGCGGCCCGTCGATGTAGTCCATCACGAAGTAGGTGGCGCCGGCCGCGACGCCCTTGTCATGGATCGTGACGATGTTGGGATGCCGCAACCGGGCCAGGATCTCGACCTCGCGCTCAAAACGCGCACGCTCCGACTCGCTGGCGAATGGTCCCTCACGCATCACCTTGACCGCCACCGTGCGGTGCGTGGATTCCTGCAGGCCCCGGTACACCACGCCCTGCGCCCCGCGATGGACTTCGCTCAGCAGGCGATAACCGTTCAGCCACTCCGGCGGTGCGGACGAG
The DNA here is from genome assembly GCA_036505095.1 of Phycisphaerae bacterium. Taxonomy (GTDB): domain Bacteria; phylum Planctomycetota; class Phycisphaerae; order UBA1845; family UBA1845; genus DASXUA01. The sequence goes on along the minus strand of DASXUA010000727.1, from coordinate 8,183 downwards.
AGTGCCGCCGGCGGACTGCTGCCGGAGCCATCCGGGCCGCGGGCCGCCCGGTCGACCGCCCGTTGCATCACGGGCAACAGCGCCAGCTCGCGCCCCAGCGCGGGCATCAGCTCTGGATGTGCGGCGATGAGCGTGCCATTGTCCAACTCCTCACCCGCTGCCCGACGACGCAGACAGTCGTCCAGCACCTGCCGGACAAGCGTACGTTGGTTTGCTGCCCGTTGGCTCGCCATGCGTATGCCCATGTGCCGATCCCGTCAGACAGGAAGCCTCCGTCACGGCGATGCGAGCATGTGTTCGGCCTCCGCGAGCAGCGTGCGTTCGTCGGGCGTCACGGGCACGGCGCGCGCTTGCACCGCGGTTTGGAGACGCTGAAGCGCCTCACGGGCCGCCTGCGATTGTCCGAGCCGCGAGTCGTTCATCGCCATGAAGGCGCCGCGCACCAGCGCATCGCGTTGGCTCGGCCGGGTGAGTTGCTCGAACCATCGGTCGGCTTCCTCATAATCGCCCAACCGATGATGCGCGCAAGCGACGATCAACGGAATGTGCTGGTCTCGGGGCAACAAATCATGAGCGGCCTGTGCTGCCTCGAGGGCCAGCGAATAAAGCTCCTGATCAAAACCGCCTTGCCAGACGACACGTTCGGCGAGTCGGCACAGCAGCCGGGCGTCGCTGCGCCGCGCAAGTTCGCCGCGCAAAATAGGTGCTGCGAGGTCGCGCGCCTCGGTGCCGCGACCGGTGAGCGCCCAGAAATTCAGAAAGTAGCGAAATGCTTCGCTTCCGTAAGGCTCGAACATCCTGTCCGCGCTCGCGATACTTGGACAGGCAGCCCGCAAAAGTGCCTCGCCCTCGCTGGAGCGCCCCTGCCCCAGCAGAGCGCCGGCAATGGTACTGTCACGGGTACCGTAGATCTCGGGCTCTTCCGGATGCTCGATCTGGAGGATTCTGCGAGACTGCCGTGCAAATCGTTCGGCTTGCACGTAATCACCTTGCCGGTTCAGCAAGACGGCGACCCACCAGAGCACATTCCCGATTCTCGCCTGGTCCGCAGGGAAATGCGCCAGTTCGATGTCGGCCACCTCCTGGAACACCGGCAACCAGACCGGATCAAAGGTCCGTCCAACGTCCGGGCGTGCAACGCGGATTAGCGCGCCGCCGTAGACCAGCGCCATCGGATCGCTCACCTTGAAGGCTGCACGCCGCGCCTCGACTACCTCCTGGATGGCCGCGGCGATACGGTCGATCTCTCCGCCGGGGATGCCCCGTAACGTATCGATTGCTTGGGCCAGGGTTGGATAGTGTGCCGCTACCAGCGATCTGATCGTCCGCCAATCCGGCCGGTGGCCACGCGAGACCGCGAAGGCTTCGGATAGTCCGGCGCCCGCCCTTCCCGTCTCCTGATAGAGCGTAAGCAGCCGCGCGAGGTCGGGCTCGGACCGCGAGGTGGGACCATTGGCAGCGAGCCGGTCATGGCACACGGCGGCAAGCAAGCCTTCGGCCTCCTCGTATCGTTTCTGTTTCAGCAGAAAACCTCCCAGCGATCCGCGCACATCGAGTACCAGCGAATCACGATCGGGATAGCGCGTTTGAAGAATCGCAAGGGCCTCGCGCGCCAGCCGCTCAGCGTCGGTGAGCCCCTCCGCGCGCGGCTCGAGGTTCCGCGCGAGGTTCCAGTAGATCCAGGCCTGCTTCCGCGGATGCAGGTGATGGCCCGCGCGCGCGATGCGCTCGGCCTCGCGCTGCATCGCCAGCGTCTGTTCATTGGGCCGGATGCGATTGACCTGGCCGTTCCCCACCGAGCAGAGGCACTCAGCCAGCAGCGCCGCGAGCACATGATCGTCCGCAAGTTGGGCTTGGCGCAAAGCCAGCAGTTCGTTAAGCGCTTCGGTCATTCGATTGGGTTGTCGCTCGCGCCGTAAGCGCTCGAGCGCATCATACAGGTCCGCGTGTCTTGGGCCGAACATGCACTTGACTTGCGGCAGCGGTCTATAGTATTGGTCGGAACCGACCACGCGCGCCGCAAACGCGTCGCGCCACTGGTCGGCCACGTCAGGCATACCCCGGGCCTCGTATAGCTCGATCAGCCGTTCGAGGATTTCGCGTACGAATAGATTGTCACGTCCACGAGCGGACTCGATGTGTTGCAGGTTTTCCAGCAGCAGCCGCTCGGCCTGATCGAACTGTCCCTGGCCTGCCAAACAGGCGCCCAGGCGCGCTTGATACACCGCGAGATACCAATGGCCTTCCGGCAGCTTGTGACGGACCAGTTCCAGCGATTCGCGCGTCAGCCCTTCAGCTTCTTCGTACAAGCCCGCCTCGATCGACGCGCGCACCAGTTCTCCCAGCGTGCGGATAATCCGGGTGTGCGTCTCGGGAAGGAAGCGCCGTTCGATCGCCAACGCCTCGCGCAAAAGCGGGCATCCGGACTGAGGAATCTGCCGATAGGCCAGGTTCCCTCCGCCCAAGTGCAGGAAGTCCGCCAAGGTAAGCCAATGTGGGTCGTCCGGTTTCAGCGACTCCATGGCGACGCGCTGCAAATCGGCGTATCGCTCGGAAATCCCCTGTGGATCGCGGGCGTCCACTAACGGGCCGCGTAACTCGCCGAGGGATGCGGCCAACGCTGAGTAACTCGACTGAAACAGCAGCGGATAAAGCGCCCACAGCTTCCGCCAATGGGTGCGCCAATCGTCGTCGCCCAGCTCGTCGAGCACGTGCACGTACGACCAGAGCGCTTCGTAGAGTTCTGCCGAGTTGCTGGCGAGGACCGATTCGTGCAGGGCCACGGCCCGCGCCAGATGCTCGCGCGCTGCATCCAGCTCGCCCAACGACGCGTAGGCGCGCCCGATGACCAGCCGGACCTGCGCCTCGGAGGCAGGCTGGCCGGTGAAGGCTGTGCCGACCTGCTCGGCGGCATGGTCGAGCATGGATTTCATCGTCATGTCTGGCGCCTGTGTCACGTCCGGATCAGCCAAACCAAGCGTGTTGATCAAGAAGCTCGTGACGGACTGCGCACGCCGCGCCTGACTCTCGGCCGCCTCACGCTGCGACGCTTCCGCCTCGCGCGCGATGCGCGCCTGCTCGGTCGCGGCCTGGGCAGTTTGCTTCGCGCTGCGCTCCTGCTCCGTCGCCGATTGCGCCACCTCCTTGGCGATACGCTCGCTCACGGCCGACAATTCGGCGTCCTGGCGGGCAGTGTGCTCGAGCCTGCCCAGTCGCTGATAGCGGTCCGCCTCGTGCCAGGCATAGGCACCGAAGCCGGCCAGCAGGAGCACAAACGCGCCGGCGCTCGCCAGCGCCCAGCGATAGCGGCGCGCATTCTTCAGCAGGACGTAGACGGCCGAGTCGCGGCGCGCCTCGATGGCTTCGCCCGCCAGATAATGCCGGATGTCGCCCGCCAGTTCGCCGGCCGACTGATAGCGCCGCTCCGGCTCCTTGGCGAGGCAGCGCAACACAATGATCTCCAGATCCGGATCGACCTGACGGCCGAGCACACGCGGTGAGGTCGGGGTGGCGCTGGTGATCCGTTCGATGACTTGGCCCATCGGTCCGCGCACCTCGTAGGGCATCGCACCCGTAAGACACTGAAACACAATGACACCCAACGAATAGACGTCCGTCCGCACGTCAACGCCGGCGCCGCGGACCTGCTCCGGCGAAGCCCAGGGCAGCGACCCGACGAACTGGCCATCGGCGGTCATGGAACCCGCGCCGGCCTCGCTGATTTCCTTGGCCAACCCAAAGTCCAGCACATGCGGCTCGCCCTCGCGATCGATGCGGATATTGCTCGGCTTGAGGTCGCGGTGAATGATGCCGCGCAGATGAGCGGCGTGGACGGCGTCGCAGATCTTGGCGAACAGCCGCAAGATGTTTCCGATTTCCGACCTGCCCGCCGTGGCGGGTTTCCGATTTCCGATTGGTTGCGCGTCGTGGCGTGCGTCAGAACCCCGTCCGCAAGTCGCAGATCCGCCGTGGCGGGGACGGGGTGTCTCTCGGGGGCTGAAGCGCGACGATGTGCGGATGTCACCCCCCACTGGCGTGGGGGGCTCTGAAATCCACTGATCCAGCGGCGGCCCGTCGATGTAGTCCATCACAAAGTAGGTCGCGCCGCCGGCGATGCCCTTGTCATGGATCGTCACGATATTGGGATGTTTGAGCCGCGCGAGAATGGCGACCTCGCGCTCGAACCGGGCCCGATCGGATTTGCCGGCGAAGGGACCTTCGCGCATGACCTTGATTGCGACTGTCTGGCCGGTCGACTCTTGAATTGCCTGGTAGACGACGCCTTGACCGCCGCGATGCACTTCGCGCAGCAGCCGGTAGCCGCGAATCTGTGCAGCCGGCGGCGCGGGCCAGCGCGCTGCGGCGCTGCTGCTGTCTGCTTCCGGTCCCGCGCGGTGCACGGCGCGGTGCATGACCTGCAGCAGCGCGAGTTCGTGCCCGAGCGTGGGCATCAGCTCGGGATGGGCTGCGATGAGGGTCTGGTCATCCAGCTCCTCGCCCGCCGCGCGGCGCTGGACGAAGTCGTCCAGAAGCTCGCGGACACGGCCGCGCTGGTTGCTGACCGGCTGGCTCGACATGCGCGTTCACGCTCCGCCCCCGAAACTCGGGGTCTGGTCGCAAGGTCTCCTCAATAAGAGGAACGACAAAACCCGTTCGGGCTGCCTAACTTTGGCTCCAAAAACGCGAGCCGTCGCCCAGCACGTCGCGCAGGCGCTTTAGTCCGCGGCTGCAGAGCTTGTGGACCGACCATTCGGTGCGGTGCATGCGCGCCGCAACTTCTGAAATCTCAAGACCTTGAAGAAAACGCAGGCGAACGGCCTCGCGATAGTCATCCTTCAATTCGGCCAGGGCAGCCTGGATGGCGGATTGCACATCGTGACCGGCGACCGACCGACTGGGGGAGTGCGAGTCAACCTGAACCCGCTCCAGCATCGGCGTAACGGTGCTGCCGCCGCCGTGGGGATCGAGCGATTGCCATTCCCCGCCGCGTTTGACGGCTTGCTGCGCGCGGATGGCGTCGATCAGGCGGCTGTCAGCCACCATGACCAGCCAGCGAGCAAAGGCGTGGCTTCCCTGAGGCCGAAAGTCGCGGACACCGCGGACGATATCCACATAGGCTTCCTGAAGCACGTCTTCGGCCGATATCGTGGTCCGCAGTGCCAGCGGCAGCTTGCGCTGGATGCGCGCCAGCAGCCGCCCCTGATATCCAATCAACAGGCGCTGCAGCGCTAAGGTGTCACCCGCCACCGCTTGCGCCAGCAAGTCGCGTTCGACACTCGAATTGTCTGAGCCGGCCGGCGTCACATCCCACTCCAGGCGAGTTGGTGGTCGCGCTCTAATTCCTGACCAGTGCGGCAATTGTAGCAAATTCAGCACGTTCGGTGAAATCGGCCCGCGGCCGCGGCACGGCGCGGAAAAAACCAAACCGGCGCGGCTGGCTCGGGCACGGTTTGCGTTGATCACCTTATGACCGCGACTCGTCTCGCGACTTTTTAGAAAGGCAAAGCGATGAGAAGTGCACTTGCAGCCGGCGCGAACTGTTCGGGATTGCAACCGCCAAGACGTCAAATCGTAACCGCCAAGCCCGAAGGGGTCCGCCGTGGCGGGACGCCAAGATCGCCAAGGAACTTGATTCTTCCGTGTCCCTTGTCTTGGCGGCCTTGGCGTCTTGGCGGTTTTTACCTTGGCCTCTCCGCGGTGCTCTGCACAGCGTTGGTCCTGACCGGTGCGTCGGCCGGCTACGCCCAAAATCCGGGGGACGGCTCGAACCCGGTCGCGGCCACATTCGACCCGAACGGACCGTTCGACAACGATGGCTGGGGCAAGGACCCGGGCAACAGCACGCCGATACCGGTTCCTGACGAGGCTCCGCCGCCGGGCAACGGCGGTGATGCTCCCGAGGGCGGCACGCCGCCCGCCAACGACGTCTGTTCCAGCGCGACCGTCATACCGGCCAATGCCGTCGTTTATAACCCGGCGCTGCTCAACACGACCGGCGCTACCAATTCGTTCTGCGATCCCGCCGAGAGCTGCGAGGTCGGCAGCGTGGGAACGAGCAATTCCGTCTGGTACAGCTATACGCCCGCCCTGAGCGGCACGGTGGTGATCGACACCGGATCGACGGCCTACAACACCGTGCTCTCGGTGTTTGATGGCTGCGGCGGCGGATTCCCGCCCAACTGTAGCCTGCCCGAGGAGTTAGCGTGTAACGATGATTATCTTTTCGGCACCACGTCCCAAGTAACGTTGGCCGTCGAGGCCGGACATAACTACCGCATCAAGGTCTCCGACTACAACACGGCCGACGGCGGGGGCTTCCTCGATTTTAACCTCCACTGGTATCCCCCGAATGACATTTGCGCCAACGCCACGGTGATCCCCAACGTCATTTATGACCCGCCCACGTACAGCACCGTCAACGCCGACATCGAGTATTGCGAAGCGCAGGAATCGTGCGAAGTCAGCGGTGCGGGTGTTGGGCACACCGTCTGGTACTCGTACACCGCGCCGTGCGACGGAATGATCAGCATCAACACGAACGGTAGCAGCTATGACACGGTCCTTTCCGTCTGGGATCGCTGCGGCTACTGGGCCGGCGTCGATTTCCCCTGCAACTACGGCCAGCCGGCGCCGGTGCAGCTTGGGTGCGACGACGACAGCGGTACGGGCCTCAATTCGCAGATCATGAATCTGGCGGTCACTGAAGGCGGTGAATATCTCATCAAGGTCGCTGCCTACGGTTCGAACGCGGGAGGAACCCTCAATTTCAATTTCATGTTCGCGGGCGCCAACCCGCCGACGGCCAGCATCTCGTCGCCGGTACCCTTCGGGTGTGTGTGCGGCGGCAACTTCAACGTCACAGGCACGGCGGCTGCGGGGCTCGGCCCGTTAAGCTGGACGCTCGATTATCAACCGATCGGCGGCAGCGGTTGGACCATCATTTCTACGGGCACCAATCTGGTTCTGGGCCTGACGCTCGGTACGTGGAACACCGCGGCGCTGCCGCAGGGCAACTACATGCTACGGCTGACGGTGCTGAACGCGTGCGCGCTGGTCAGCACGGCTGTGGTTCCCGTTTTCGTCGATCAGGCCTTTGATAGCCTCGACCTGCGCGCACCGCTCAATGACAGCATCATCGCCGGCACCGCCTGCATCGACGGTACGGTTTGGGATCAGTGCTTCAGCAACTATACGGTCATGTACCGGCCACAAGGAGGCGGCGTTTTCATGCCGGTGAACAGCGGCGTGCCCACATATACCACGCCCGTGCTCAATGATCCACTGGCCGGCGGCGGCTGGAACACGGTCGGCATCGCCGACGGCAATTACGAGCTGCGCGTGCAGGGCACCGATCAGTGCGGGCATGTCGCGACGGTGACGCGCATCATCAAGATCGACAATACCGCGCCCGTCGCGCTCATTACGAGTCCGGTTTCATGCGCACCGCTGTCGGGGACAGTGGCGGTCATGGGGACCGCCAACGACCTGAATCTGGCCGCATGGGCGTTGCAATATACCGGTGGCTCGCAGCACGGCTGGGTGACGATCGCCTCCGGCAATACCCCGGTCATCAACGGATTGCTGGGCATGTGGAACACTTCCGGTCTGCCGGCCTGCGATTACACCCTGCACCTGGTCGTCGGGAGCAACGCCATCGTCAGTTGCGACGATCCGCAGAACGCCGACTACCTCGTCTCAGTCCATACCGGCTCGGGCCCGCTGGGCTGCCCGGTGGATCTGAACGGCGACGGTGACGAAGACCTGATGGACTTCGCCATGTTCCAGAACTGCTTCACGGGCCCGTGAGAGGATTTCCGATTTCCGATTTCCGATTGGTCTTCGGGACTCACAACCAATCGGAAATCGGAAATCCAAAAGCGGGAATCAGCAATTAGGAGGCCTTCGAATGCGTCGCATGTGTTGTTCAGCCGTCATGATCGCTTCTACGGTTTGGGGTATTGCCGTCCGCGCCGACTGCCCTGCGGTGGGCTGGCAAGAAGGCTTCGGCGCGCCCGGCGTCACCAGCAACCTGGGGCCGGCGCAGGTGAACGCCCTGTACGTCTGGGACGCCGACGGCCCAGAGGGTCCGCTCGCACCGGTCCTGGTCGTCGGTGGCGCCTTCAACGCGGCCGGTGGCGCGCCCGCTATTAACATCACCGTGTGGGATGGTCAGTCGTTTCGTA
>DASXUA010000726.1:0-4571 GCA_036505095.1 Phycisphaerae bacterium | reverse complement strand
CTCGCGCGGTTGGGCATCGTCGTCCCGAGAATGGATACCGGCCCCGCACCGCACGAGCACCAACTCTACGAAATGCTCGAGCGCCGACTGGATCGGGGGGCACACTCGCAGTACAACGCGCTGATTCGGCGGGTAGTGAGCTTCGCGCGGGCGCTGGAAGGATTAAGCACTGAGAAAATGAGCGACTGAGCGAGAGGGATGGATAAATACCTCCTCAGTTCCTCAGTACCTCTGTGCTAGCCGTTCCAGTCGTGGGCGCGGATCGAGGCGACGATGGCTTCGGCCATCTCGACGGCCGCGAGGCCGTCTTCGGCGGGGACGGCCGGGCGCGCGCCGGTGCGGGCGCTATGCAGGAAGGCCTCGATCTCGGCCCGCAGCGGCTCGACGTCGTCGATCTGCAGCGGCTCGACGTTCACCATCTTGCCGAAATCGACGCCCTGCATCTGCGAGAGGTCTTCGAAGTTCCGCTCGCGGGCCAGCTTGAGCAGGTTCAGGTTGGCGTCTTTCTTGATCGCGATGCCGCTCTTCTTCTGGAAGTCCATCGACAGGTAGGCGTCGGGCGAGAAGACGCGGATCTTGCGCTCGGTCTTGAGTGCCAGGCGCGAGGCCGTCAGGTTGGCGACGGCGCCGCTGGCGAACTCGATGCGGGCATTGGCGATGTCCTCATGGTCGCCGAGCACGTTGACGCCGACACCCGAGGCGCGGTAGGCGCGCTCGCCGACCAGGTGCAGCACGATGTCGATGTCGTGGATCATCATGTCGAAGACGACGCCGATGTCGGCCGAGCGGAAGGTGAAGGGCGAGATGCGATGCGTCTCGATGAACTTGGGCGCGACTTGCATGCGCTGCAGCGCCAGCACGACGGGGTTGAAGCGCTCCGAGTGGCCCACGGCCAGGGTGCAGCCGCGTTTCGCCGCTTTTTCAACCAGGCGGCGCGCGGCGGCCGAGTCGGGTGCCAGCGGCTTTTCGATCAGCGTGGCCACGCCGGCTTCGATCAGCAGGCCCGCGACGGCTTCGTGATAGACCGTGGGCACGGCCACGGAGATGGCGTCGACTCCGCCGAGAAACGGGTCAATCCGGGTGCCGGCGGCGCAGCGATATTTGCCCGCCAATTCCTCGGCTTTCGATGGGTCGGTGTCGATGCAGGCGACGAGCTGCACGCCGGGCAGACCGGCGTAGATGCGCGCATGATGGCGCCCCATGTGGCCCAGACCGATGACGGCGGTGCGCAGGCGCTGGCTCATATCCAGGGCAGCATAACCGGTGTGCCACGACTCCGCCAAACTGTGCGCTGGGTGTCATGCTTTCACGCGAAGCGGGTAAGCATGTCTGCGCCATAGCATGGCTACTCGGCTAAAGCCGTGAAGCCATGCCACCCATGCTGCGCGAATCGAAAGACTCTGAGACTATCCTCGGCGCGGTTTGTCCTGACGGAGGCTTTCGAGGTAGCGGCCTTGGCGGCCGTGGGCAAGGCTGCGCAGCACGAAGCGGCACAGATATTCGACATTCTCGTCGAGCGGCTGCTCGCCCAGGATTTCTTCGAGGGATTCGAGGATCGGCTTGCCGCTGGCGCGGGCGCGGCGCGAGAACAGGCGCATGTAGGCAATCTTCAGGGCGGCGATCTGGGGCTCGCTGAAGCCGCGGCGCTTCAGGCCGACACCGTTGACCATCCGCACCTGCGGCTGCGTGCGCGCGGCCACGTAGACCATGAAGGGCGGCACGTCGGTGGCGACGCGCGTCAGCCCGCCGATCATGGCATGCTTGCCGATGGTCACAAAGTGGTGTACGCCACAAATTCCCCCGAACGTGACATGGTCCTCGACGCGCACGTGTCCGGCCAGATGCACGCTGTTGGACAGCACGCAGTGATCGCCGATCGTGCAGTCGTGCGCGATGTGCGAGCCGACACAGAAAAGATTGTGGCTGCCGATGCGCGTGAGGAAGCCGCCGCCGGAGGTTCCCGGGTGGACCGTCACCGTTTCGCGGAAGATGTTGGCGTCGCCGATTTCCAGGCGCGTCAACTCGCCCTTGTATTTGAGGTCCTGCGGCGGCAGGCCCAGCGCCGCTCCGGGGAACGCCTGACACTGCGCGCCGAGCGTGGTGTGGCCGGCGAGCGTCACGTGGTTGTAGATGCGGCAGCCGTCGCCGAGAGTAACGTAGGGGCCGATGACCGAATAGGCCCCGACGCTGACGTCGCGGCCGAGGCGGGCGCCGGGATCGACGATCGCGGTTCGATGGATTTCCGTGGAAATAACCTTGATCTCGGCGCGGGCCGCTCCCATCCTCACGATCCTGATTGGCCGGCGGGTCGACCGCGCACTGACGGTCCGCTGCTTAGGCGACCCGGGCCATATCAGAGTCTAACCGACGCGGGCGGAGGTTACAAATTGGCGCGCTCCCTAAAACCGAGCCGGCGCGCCGGGATCAGCGGGCGTTAAGGCACGATCCCTTGCGGTGGCGCTGCGCAGCGCGGCGAGGGACAAGTAGGCGACGGCGCTGAGGATGAAAACGCCGCCGAGCAGGGTGCTGCGGGCCGGAGTCTCGATCCCCCGCAGCCAAAGCCAGATCGGGTTCAGGACCGGTTCCAGCATGATAATCAGAATGGCCTGTTGCGCGGTCACGTGCTGCATGCCGGCCGCGTACAGGACATAGGGGCCGCCGAATTGCACGACGCCCATCAGGATCAGCAACCCGACATGGCGCGTGGTCCAGATGTCGGGCCGCACGTGCAACAGTCCGGGCGCGAGGAGCACGCCCGAGCCCAGGCACATCAGCCAGGCCAGTGCCAGCGGATGCATGGCACGCACCTTGCGGAACAAGACCGATTGAAAGCCGAATACGAAGCCGCTTGTCAGCGCGACCGCGAGCCCGGTGGGCTGGCCGCGATACTGATCGATGAAGATGACGGCCACGCCGATCATCGCGGCGACGAGTGCCAGCCATTGCCGCGGGCTGGAGCGCTCGCCGACCAGCCACGGCGAGAGCAGGAAGACCCAGGCCGGGGCGGTGTATTGCAGGATGATGGCATTGGCGGCCGACGTGAGCGTGGTGGCCGTCACGAACGTAAGCGACATGAGCGTGAACATCAGGATGGTCAGCGCCAACCAGCCGGGATGGACGGTTGCGGTTCGATGACGCAGGGCCCAAGGGGTCAGGAAGACGGCCGCCGCCAGCGAGCGTCCGGCGGCGATCGCCCAGCCGTCGACGCCAGCGGCACTGAGCGTCTTGATGAAAAGACCGTTCGCGCTCCACAGAGTGGCGGCGGCGAGCAGCAGCGCAATTCCTCTGCGGATGTTGGTGAGGGGGAGAGGTACCTCTTTCAGCGAGGTAAGAGCAGCCACCACGCGTACCCACCTCCGCCGCCGAAAAGTGTGCCAGTCCCCGTTACTGTGCGTCTTCGCGATGATAGTTGGCGAGGACGCGGCAGAATTCGTCCTGGATATCCGTAAAGGGCTTGGAGCTGCCCTTGAAGCCGTTGAAGAGCACGGAAAAGGCCAGCCAGTCGCCCTCCGGCGTGACGACGTATCCACTGAGCGTGCGCACGCCGTGAATGTAGCCGGTCTTGGCGTGAACGCGGCCGTTGATGTCCTTCATGCGCTTTTCGAGCGAGCCGTCGCCGCCCGGGTCGGCCAGGCTATCGACGAAAAGCTGGCGGTTCGGACTGCGATACATATAGGCCAGCACGCGCGTCAGGTCGGAGGCCGAAGTGCGGTTGTCGCGGCTGAGACCCGAGGCATCCGCGATCGTTACTTTGGATGCCTGTTCCCTCTCGCCGACGGCGATCTTAAGGAGGAAAGCGTCGATGGCAGCGCGGCCGCTTTCCCAACTTCCGAGCGGGGCCGAGTCCCCATGCGCCGCCTGGTAGGCGTAGCCCAGGCGCTTGAGGAGGCACTCGGCGAACAGATTCTGGCTGTTCTTGCCGATGCGCGACAGCACGGCCGCCAGCGGCGTGGCCTGGGTGGCGATCAGCTCGCAGCCTGCCGGAGGACTTCCGTCAGGTTGCCGCAGCTTTCGGCGGACGATGTCGCCGCGAATCCGGATTCCTTTGCCGGACAAAGCCGTGCGCATGACTTCGGCGAAGAAGAGCGCCGGGTCCGGCACGGTCACTTCGGCCAGCGTGCCGCGCGAGGCGCAGGTGCCACTGAGCACGTAGCGGAAATCCGCGGCGGGGCGGGCAATGACACATTTGTTCTCGCCGCCCGATTTGGCGCGGTTGTCGATGCGGATCAAGGGACACTTGGGCGTGACTTCCCACTCGACGGGTGTGCCCGCCTTTTCGGCCGGCCAGACGGTGACCTGGATGACGTTGTCGTTGAAATTCAGGCCACCGACGGGCGCGGCGTACCATTTTTGAAGGTCGTCCACGTCCCAGGTGGGGTGCGTCAGGGTGGATTCGAAAATCGAGTCGTCGATGATCAGATTGCCAGAGATCGACTGGAGGCCGTGGGCCTGCAGGGCGTCGGCCCAGCGCGCGAACACGGCCTCGATCGGCTCGTTGGCCTGCTCGCACAAGCGCGAGTCGCCGATGGCCGGATCGCCGTCGCCGATCACCACCAGGTCGTCGCCGCACA
>DASXUA010000725.1:0-2524 GCA_036505095.1 Phycisphaerae bacterium | reverse complement strand
CTCGGCCTGGACGCCGGGCCGATAGTGCACCAGCACAATGTCACCCGGCTTGAGCGTCGGCTCCATGCTGTCGTAGCTCAGTCGCAGGCAATAGTGATCGGGCGCCCACAGATGCCGGAGGACGGGGAACATTTCGAGTTGCTCCTGCGACTCGGCCGGCGCGCCCGCCGGGATCGATCCGAGCAGCGGCAGGCGCCGCGTCTCAAGCGGTTGCGGCGCATCATGCTCATGCCCCGCGCCGATCAGCACGCCTTCGGGCAGATCCAGCGCGACCGCCAGCGCGCGTACCATGGCCGCCGACGGGCGGCGCCGATCGCGCTCGATTTCGGAAAGGTATCCCTGGTTAATGCCGGCCGACTGCGCGAGCTGCATCTGGCTGAGTCCAAGCTGCGTACGGCGCCGATGCACGCGCCGCCCCAGCGACTCACTCGCGCGCCGCGCGATTGTGCTGCGGATATTGCGCATATTGCCAAAATAATAGCAGCGCGACGGGCTCCGAACAAGCAGGCAGCGTCCGTCTTGGCCAGACGCCTGGCTAAACGTCTCGCACGATCGCGCGTATCGGCTGTGTGATCGACCATCCGCGGCTGCTATAATGCCTGCGCGAGGTGCTACCATGATCCCACTGACCGACGAATCGAAGGTCGCGAGTGAGGAACCGGCGATGGGGCGTTTTTCCGTCGAGGTCGAATTGGCGAATAACCATGATCTGGAGTTGGCCGCAGCCGGTCATTTGCCGGCTGGGCAAGTTCGCACGCTACGCGTACTCGGCCTGGTGGATTCTGGAGCCGCGCGGTTGGTGATTCCACAGGCAATCTGCGACCAATTAGGCTTGGTGCCCACCAGACAGACGCGCGTGACCTATGCCGACAAGCACAGCGCACAACGCCCACTGGTGGATAGTGTTTATCTCACGTACCTGGATCGCGGCGGTGTCTTCAGCGCTATCGTCGAACCCGCCCGCGACACAGCGCTGATTGGGACCATTGTGCTGGAGGAACTCGATCTGGTCGTCGACTGCACGCAGCAGCGGCTGGTTCCGCGGGATCCCAAACAAATCATCTCCGAGATCGAGTAGTCGCTCCGCCCTTGGCTGCTTCGATATTCAGTGGCCCCAGGCCACAGTATGCCACCACAGATCATCGAGCCGCCGGCATTGGCGCGTGGTGAGATCGATCAGGACCGTCCCATTGCGAGAAAAGCCCTGAGGGCTCTTGATCGTGTACTGCCAGCAGACCCATGATCCGTCGGCTGAGCAGACAGGGGGCAAGGCCCAACTGGCCTTCATGTTCATGATGCTCTGGGAATCCGGCGGTTCGCCGTCAACCGACATCAGGCGCACGGGGCGCTCGTCGCCCAGTCGATAGCTCCACAGCTCGCGGCTGCTGCGGATGAACACGATCGCATCGGGCCCGGTCCACGACGCGTACGAGCCGCTGATGGGCAGCGCGCTTTCTTTGCCGTCATCCAGTTGCAGCAGCGCAATCGCCGGCTTCTCTTCCGTGTCGCTGGTCGACAGAAGCAGCCGCGTGCGATCGCTTGAAAGCTGGCAACGGTGGTACTTACGTGATACTGCGTACGTACGCGATAGTGCTTCGTCCAGGTCAAAGGCGTCGATCCGAAGCCCGTCTCCTTCGCTCTTGCAAGAGAAGGGACTATACACGACACCGTTTGCGCGATTGATTTCAGCGCCCGCCGCAAACCATCCCTTTCCAATCTGAAGTTCCTGAATATCGAAATTCAATCGCCCGAAGTAGTTTTCTTTGCCGAGAACTCCGGTCACGTTCAGGAAAAGGAACCTGCCATCGTCAGAGAAAGCCATACCGCCGCTGATTCTGCCGGTGGCCAGGAACGGCTCATCGGGGATCGCCCGCATGCGCTCCAGCGCCGCCAGTTCCGTGACCTCGCCGGCTAACGAGACGACCAGAACCTTCTCGCCGTCTGAAATGGCCACGCCGGTCCCATCGGGCAGTGGAGCGATCTGCGTTCCGCCTTGCGTGCCATCGCGCCAGACTTGGTTGAGCCGCCGCGGCTTCCCGGAAGTGCGCGTGTCCAGTTGCCACAAGGAGCTGTCCAAAGCGTAGAAAGCGTTAGCGCGCTCAAATTTCTCGACCAACTCGAGCTGCGTATCGATACGCACGGGCGAAATGCTTGGCGGCCGAAATCGCTTCGGCTGCGTCGGCGCCTTCATCTCGATGCTGCCGATGCTAAGCGGTTCATCACTTCGCCCGCTCGGCATTTCCGGAACATCGAATTCGTGTTCAACATTGTCCAAGTCCCCACCGCCGCCCAACCCGAACGACTGCGCGCTCAATTTGTAACGACCGGCGGGCACGTCTTCGATCCGAAATGAGCCGTCAGCCTCGAAGCGAACCATCAGATAGGTCGGAGCCATGAACTGCAGGTCGCGCTGCTCCGCCATCCACCGTTTGACGGCTTCAACACCTTGTGCGAGCACGTGCTGGGGAACGTCGGGCGTCTGAAGCCGGCGCGCACCGCTGGTGAAGAGCATACCATGCACGCT
>DASXUA010000724.1:0-9638 GCA_036505095.1 Phycisphaerae bacterium | reverse complement strand
GGTGAAGGCAAGCGCCGCACGTTCGCTTTCGCTGAACAGGGGTGTGGCGCGCCATTCGGCCAACGCGTCGCATTCCGGAAGCGTCAGGCCGTCCACCAGCGCCAGCTCGGGGATGTGCTGCGCCAGGCAATACTGCCCGTGATTCAGATAGGCGATGCGGATGATGACGATCTCGCGCAGCCGGCCCTGGAGCGTCGTCTTCCAGCGCACGGCGTTGAGAAGATCGAACCAGGCCGAGGCCAGCGGTGGGCTGTGCAACAGCAATCTGTAAATATTCAACAGATTGCCGCGGCGGCCGCTGCGGACCTTTTCGATAAACTCGGCCGAGTCGGCAGCTTCGGCTTCTTCCAGTAGCCTCACGCGAGCCATGAATGTTCTCGAAGAGTTGCGCCTAGTGCAGGCAGGACGGATTTTGTGACGCGCATTGTAGTGGAGGGAGATCATTTCCTCAAAACCGTGCCGGTCATCCTCGACCCGGCGACGCCGGCGGAACATCAGGCCGCGGTGGCGGATTTCTTCGCGCACGATTTGGATTTCATCCAATGGCGCGACGCGCTGCGCCAACGTCTTTCGGGATTGTTCCCCGCCACGGTGACCTTTGCTGACGATCAGGCCGATTTCGATACGCAGCTCCGCGATGCCGACGGCGCCATCGTCGAGAGTTTCGTCGTGACATCGGAAGCTGTGGAGAACGCGCCCAAGCTGCACGTAGTCCACAAATTCGGGCACCTCACCGCGAACATCGATGAACGCGCGTGCGCAGCGCGCAACATTGCCGTGCACCGCGTCCGCCGCCGGGTGAACGTCGCAGTGGCGGAGCAAGCCTTCGCGCTGATGATCGCATTGGGCAAGCGCGTCAACGATCTGTCCGGCGTCGTCACAGCGGACGCGCTGGCCAGGGCAGGTTATCCGCTGCGGCCCTATGACCATCGCTTCATCGGCAATGCCAATTTCGCGCGGATACCGAATTTGCGCGCACTGCAAGGCGCAACGCTCGGCATTGTCGGCCTGGGCGAAGTAGGCCGCGAGATCGCCGCGCGCGCCAGCGCCTTCGAGATGAATATCCTCTATCACCAACGACGCCCGCTTCCGGCGGCGGACGAAGCGGCGTTGGCCGCGCGTTACGTTCCGCTGCCTACGCTGTTGGCGCAGTCCGATTACGTCGTGCTGCAAGTGCCACTGAACGATTCGACGCGCGGCATGATCGGCCGCGAAGAAATCGCGCACATCAAACCCGGCGCCATTCTGGTCAACGTCGCGCGCGCCGAAATCGTGCAGCGCGACGCGCTGATCGAAGCGCTTGATTCCGGCCGCGTCGCCGGTCTCGGTCTCGATGTCGGCTATAGCGAACCGGCGAAGCCGGACGATTCGCTGCTCAAGTACAAGGATGGCAATGTCATCCTGATGCCGCACACAGCGGTGGCGAACCGGCATATGGCCGCAGCCGATCTGGAAGAAATGTGCCTCAATCTCGCGCGCGGCCTGAATCGTTAGACCTTACCGCTAGGCCTTATACGCCTTCGCCGCGGCGATGATCGGCGCCTTGTCGAAGGCGTTGATCTCATCGGTTAGTTCCTGCGTGAACAGCGGGCGCACGTCGGGAATACTGAGTCCGGCAAGCTTCGCTTCTTCGCGCCATTCGGCTTCGAAAATCTGCCCCGTCTTGCCGCCGGCATAAGGCGGCCGGTACAGCGTGATCCGCTTCCTCACCGATTTCACCGTCTGCGCAATCGCATCCTGGGCCGATACGCCGCGCGGCGCCGCTTCCGGATACTTTTTCAAATAGGCGGCAGCGGCGGCATTCGGGTTGGCGAGAATGAATTCGGTAGCCATCGCCATGCTGCGGCCATAGGCGACAACCAGCGGCCGGTTCTTCGCCACGAAATCGCGCTTCGCCGTCATGAAGAGCCCGCCCACCATCGGCACCTGGGCTGGCCTCGGCAGGAAACGCACGGGTATTCCCGCATTGTCGATCATGCCGAAACCGACATCGTAATAGGCGAGCGCGTCGATGGCGCCGCGGTCGAGCGCGATGCCGGCGGTGACGCCTTCGCCTACCGCCTGCCAGTTCAGCGATTTCGGATCGACGCCGTTCAACTTCAACACCAATTGCGTTACCGGATAATCGGTGGTGCCGAGCGTCGATACGCCAATACGCTTGCCTTTCAGGTCGGCATAGGTTTTCAGCGGTGAATTCGGCTTCACCGCGATGTCCCATTTATAGGGGTAGGTGTATTCGTAGAATGCCACCGTCTGCGGCAATTTTCCGCGCGCATAAAGCGGCAGGCTGAAGGACGGCGTGGAAACGCCGATATCCACCGCATTGCGGTCGAGTGCGATCTGCACGCTGCTCATCGCGCCCAGATGCATTGGCTGCAGTTCGAACCCGGCGGCGGCGGCGTAACCGAGCGGACCCGGCAGCAGCGTGTTCAGCCCCTGCCCGTTCACCGTCTTCGCGGCGAAGCCGACGCGAAGGGCGCGCAACGGAGCCGCCGAAACGCCAAGCGGCGCAAGGCCAGCGGCCATTGCACCTGCAAATCCGATGAGAACGTCACGCCGGCCGATGTGCATGCGCTGTGAGTCCGCCGCTGTTTTGTCCCGCGTCGGTATCATGCTATCGGTGCCATTGTTGGAGAAGGGGGAATTTGTGCGGCCTGCACACGCGGTTCAAACCGGCGCGTCCCCTCTGATTGCCGCGAGCAGCGTCGGGAAGACCTATGCCACGGCATCCGGTGAAAAGGTCCTCGCCCTTGAAGACCTGAACGTTTCCATTGCCGACGGCGAATTCGTGTCCCTGGTCGGCCCGTCCGGCTGCGGCAAGAGCACGTTCCTGCGCATCCTCGCGGGGCTGGAGCCGGCCGGCGGCGGCAGGCTTTCGATCGCAGGTCATGCCGTCTCCGGCCCTTCGCCTGATGTCGGCGTCGTCTTCCAAAGCGCGACGCTGCTGCCCTGGCTGACCGTGACGCAGAACACAAGCCTGCCCCTACGCGTCGGTCCGGCGCGCGGCCGCGCGCCAACCGGGGTGCAAGCATTGCTCGAAATGGCGGGGCTAAAGGGATTTGAAAACAAATATCCCTATGAACTTTCGGGCGGCATGCAGCAGCGCGCCGCCATCTGCCGGGCGCTGGCGCGCGATCCCAGGATTCTGTTGATGGACGAACCGTTCGGCGCGCTGGATGCGCTGACGCGCGAACGGCTGAACGTCGAATTGCAGCGAATCTGGCAGGCGAGCGGAAAGACCGTGCTGCTTATAACCCACAGTATCGCCGAGTCCGTCTTTCTGAGTGATCGCGTGCTGGTGATGTCACCTCGGCCGGGGCGCATCCTGGCCGATTTCGCGGTGACACTGCCGCGCCCGCGCGATTTCGCGTCAACGCCGGAACATCCGGATTATCTGCGGCTGACCAAAGACATCCGCTCCGTGCTGGACCGCCCTTGATGAGCGCGCTGGATTCCCAGGAGTTAACCGTCGAAGACGCGACGCGGCAGCGCGTGCGCGCAAGTGGATTGTTATTGAAGCTCGCTGGCATCGCAGCGCTGCTCGCGATCTGGCAGGCCGGCGTGACATTTCTCGACGTGCCCACCTACATCCTTCCAACGCCGATGCAGGTATGGGCCGCTCTGAAATCGGGATTGTTCGTGCCGCTGGACAGCCCGACCGGTTTCTATATCCCTATCGCCAGCACCCTGGCGAATGCCGCACTGGGTTTCGTCATCGGATCGATCTTGGGGCTTCTCATCGGGTCGCTGATGGCAGAGTTTCGCAGCGTCGAAACGGTGCTGATGCCCTACGCCTTTGCGCTGCAAACGCTGCCAAAAGTCGCCATCGCGCCGCTCATCGTCATCTGGTTCGGCTTCGGCAACGGTTCGAAGATCGCCATGGCGGCGCTGCTCGCCTTCTTTCCGTTGATGGTCAACAGTTTCACCGGCATCCGTAACACTGAACCGGAACGCATCGATTTGATGCGCTCGCTCTCCGCATCGCGGCTGGAGATCTATGCGCGGATCAAGCTGCCTTCGGCCGCGCCTTTCATCGTCGCCGGGCTCGATATGGCCGCGGTCTACGCGCTGCTCGGCACCATCGTCGCCGAATTTCTCGGCGCCCAACGCGGCATCGGCGTCACCATCGTGCAGGCGCAGGCGGTGACCGATGTCGCGGGGGTCTTCGCCGCATTGATTATCCTGGGCGCACTCGGCATTCTGCTCCACCTGATCATTCGCGCGATCAAGCGAAGAATCGTGCATTGGGACGAACGGGGACGCTGATGGAATCCGACACAGCCGAAAAACCGCCGGCCGAGACACCGCCAGATCAACCTGAAGGCGGGTGCTCTATCCAACTGAGGTACGGGCGCGTCGGTTCAGTGTACCGTCCCGCGACGCTCTCGCAGCACCGTGGAATGGATATCAGAATGTCAGCCTGAACCCCACCTGCCCCGACCGGTACTGTGCGTTGATTGGCTTCAGATACTGCGACGGCTGGTTCTCCTGCGTCCCTATGTCGTAGTTCGGCCGGTCGAAGATGTTGAATATTTCGGCGATGGCATCGATCGCCGCGCGGCCCGGCAACTCGAAGCGCTGTTGCAGCCGGAGATCGGTCCGGTTCTGCGCCGGGGCGATGATCGCGTTGCGCGGGACGATCGTGCCGTCGGGCCGCAGCCGCGCGCTGAACGCAGCGCCGGTGTTCCGCAGATCGCCGCCGTAGCCGCCCGCCTCGCGGATGCCGGCGCCGAGATAATGAAGGCCGCTCACCTGGAAGCCATGCCCCACCTGCCAGATGCCGCTGATGACCCCGCGGTGCCGCTGATCATCTTCCGATAAGCCCCATTCGCCTCCCAGATCGGGCACGGTCCGAAATGGCACGACGCGCAAACCGCTGAACGCCGGCGCTTCCGCGGACCAGAGGCCCGACAGCGTGTACGTGGCCGCCGCCTGCCACCGATGGCTGAACCGCTTCGTCAAGCCGGTAATTAGCGCGTGGTAGGCCGACCGCGCCATGTGGGTGTTCATCGAGATCACGCCCCAGTTCGGGTACGGCCGGTTGGCGCGGACGCGGAAGTCGAGATTGGCGCCCGTCGCCGGATTGAAGAGCATGTTCATGTTGTCGACGACGTCCTTCTCGAAGTCGCCTTTGCTGTAGACGTAGTCCGCCTCGACCGCCATGTCCTCGCGCAACTGGCGCTGGAATCCGATGGACGTCTGCCACGTCCGCGGCAGTTGGATGTATTCCGGCAGCGCCACGAACTCGCGCACGTCACGAATGAGACAGCCGGGCGCGTTGTTGTTGTTATCGCAGTAAAGCGGCAGCGCTTCCTGGAACGTCGGCAGCGGCCGCCCGTTGGTCGGATTGACCGCGAAATCCGGGCGGCCGTCGTTCTCGTACCGAAGCAGCGCAATCTGCGTGTTGCCGATCGACGAGGATTGATCGCCGCTCAATGCGTCTCCGTAGTAGAGCCCTGATCCGCCGCGAATGACGGAGCGGTCGGTCAGCCGGTACGCAAACCCGATCCGCGGCTGCACGTTGTTCAAGTCGTCCGGCCGGCCGGCATCCTGGAACGGCGGAAAGCTGATGTCGTTGGCAAACACGCCCAGCTCCACGTCGTAGCGCACACCGAGATTCAGCGTCAGGCGATCGGTGATCTGCCAGTCGTCCTGCGCCCATGCGCCGATCTTCGTCGCGTCCGTCGGGACTCTGTAGGTGCCGGTGCTGATGTTGTAGCTCCGCACGAGCGGCGAGATCGCCGCCAGGTTCCACGTATCGACGTTGAACGCGTCGGGGAACCACGCCTGGAGCTGTGCCGCGGAGGGCGTCGGGCCATTGCGCGCGTCGATGAGCCCTCCACACTGACGGCACGTTGTCGACATGGAAGCCCGATAGAGATACTCCCCGCCCATACGGACGTCGTGCCGTCCACGCGCGCTGAACGCGAAGGTGAAATCGTCGCGCGCGGACCACGCATCCAGGTCGTTGTGACGCGGATAATTCTGGTTGGGCGAAATCTGAAACGACGTGAACGTGATGCGCGGCGAGCCCCACACGATGCCGTCGCTCCGGTGCCAGTTATTCGACCAGGTCGTCAGATTGTGGTTGTCGTATCCGAATCCAATCCTGCCGATGCGGATCTCGTTCAGCGCGCGG
This sequence comes from Phycisphaerae bacterium, assembly GCA_036505095.1. Taxonomy (GTDB): domain Bacteria; phylum Planctomycetota; class Phycisphaerae; order UBA1845; family UBA1845; genus DASXUA01. The sequence continues at coordinate 3,499 of DASXUA010000724.1, read as the reverse complement.
TTGCTGAGCACCTGCGTCAGCGATCCGAGGTACTCGTCGTTGTATTCCTTGGTCGTGCCGGTCGCCGCTGGGTGATTGGTCGCCGACGGCAGTCCGAACGGCTCCCACAAGCGTCCGCCGGATACCTTGCCCATCAGCCGCGTGCGCGGCGAGAGCTGGTAGTCAGCGCGCGCTCCGGCCTTCCTCTGATTGTTGGTGCCTGTAAGCGACACGTTGAAGAACGGATACGGCGTTCGCCAGATCGAGGTGCGCGGCTCGCGCTCGTACTCGTAGTTGACGAAGAAGTGCAGGCGGTCTCGGAGGATGGGGCCGCCGAGCGTCGAGCTGATTTGCTGGTTGTTGATCGGCTCGACCTGGCCCAGGACGCGGTTCGGGCTGTTGAAGCGGCTGTTGCGGAAGTTCCCGCGGACGAGGCCGGCGAGCTGATTGGTGCCCGACTTCGTGACCACATTCACTTGCACGCCGCTCGAGCGGCCCTGCGTGGCATCGAACCGGTTCGTGATCAGCTGGAACTCCGCGATCGAATCCTGGCTGTATCGCGGCTGGCCGCCGGTGCTCAGATCCGACGTCACCTGCTGCCCGTCGACGTTGATCTGAAACTCGCGCGTCTCGTTGTTGTTGCGATCGGGAAGCGGCTTCTCGGAGTTCTCGCGCGAGCTCGCTACCGGCACCGTGCGGCTGCCGGGCGCCAGCAACGCCAACGCGATGTAGTTGCGCCCGTTGACCGGCAGCTCCTGCATCTGGCGGGGGTCCACGTTGCCGCCGATGGTCGACGTCGTCATTTCGATGAGCGGCGCGTCGCCGGTCACCGACACCGTTTCGGCGACGCCGCTGACCGACAGCTGCAGGTTGACGACGGCCGTTTGGCCAATCAGCAGTTCGATGGCACGCGCCTGCGGGTTGAACCCCGCGAGCTCCGCGGCGATCCGGATGGCGCCGACTCGCACCGCCAGCCGGTAGGCGCCCCGTTCATCCGTCACTGTGTCGAAGACATTGCCGGTGGCCTCGTGCACGGCGCGCACGGTGACACCGGGCAGCACCGCGCCCGACGCATCGATGACCGTGCCGGTCAGGACGGCTTCCTGTGCGCGTGCGTGTGATGGGAAAAAGAGGAAGATTGAGATAACCAGCAGCGACATGCTTCGGCGGGATTTCATGACGGTACTCCTACTCGAGTCCATGTCAGCATCGGGTGAGACGGCGTGCATCATATACCGCTCGCAATACGATGGGCTGTGCTCTCGCCGCCCATCGAGCCGATGCTCGCGAAGCGCGTTCGGACCACGACCATGCGCCTGCAGCAACAACAACTGCTGCTTCGCGCCAAGCTCGATCGCACGTACGACGACTGTTTGAGCGGACGGATTTCAGACGAGCAGTGGAGCACGGCGCCCCAGCCGCACGTCAACGGTGACCTCAAACCGCCGCGGAACTGGACCCAGCGCGAGGATTGCGTCTCGGCTCCTTCGGGCGTACGCTCTCGAGGAAGCCACAGCCATGACCAACGTCACAGAGCCGTGTATTCGAAAAACGCGCGCGAATGTCTATTCGCACGCCTCGGTGATGCAAATCGATTCGAGCGTGCGGCCCACTGGGGGCGCCGGTAGACCCTTGGCTGTCATCAGCTTACGCAGAAGAAGCCCGGTTTCAGGGTGCGCGATGGCTGATTGCACGCCAACCCTGACGAGACCGTCCGCGTAGTCCACCGGTTGCCAGCTGTGAACGGCGAGTTTGCCGCCCCGGTTGTCGGTATTCCCGTAATCTCTCACATCGAGCTTCGCGCCGTGGTCCGCGAGGATCTGCACGACGTCGGGCCGTCCCTTGTGCGCCGCGCCGTGCAGCGCTGTGCGCCCTGTGTCGGCCTGCGCATTCACGTCGAGGCCCAGGTCCAACAGCATCCTCACCGCTTCGAACGTCGCTTGAGGCGACCACTCGTACGTGACGCCTTCGACCCAGCCGATTCCAGCGGCCACCTGCAACGCTGTCACGCCTAACACGGTCGCGATCTTCGGATCGGCGCCATGGGCCAACAGAAGTTTCATCAACTCGATGTCGCCGGACTGGGACGCCCGGAGGAACGCCGTCGCGCCGTTCTCATCGAGCCATTGGTTCGTAAAGACCGTCCGCATTTCGGTGCTGTCCTTCACGCGGGCATTGACATCGGCGCCCTTGTTGAGAAGCAGCTTGATGAAATCCAAATGGTCCATATCACTCTTGCGGACCGGATAATCCCCGGACTCGATATTGCGGTTATCGGTCGCGAGATAGAGCGGCGTCCATCCGCCTGTGTTGACGAGGTTCGGATCGGCACCATGCTCGAGCAGGTATGCTCCGAGCTTGTAGTACCGATTCTGTGTCGCGACAAGCAGCGGGCTCCATCCGTAACCACTGAGCTGATTGATGTCCGCCCCGGCGGCCAGCAGAATCCCGACCGACTCGAGATCGTTCGAGCGGGTGGCATAGATCAGCGGAGTCAGCGCGCCTCCATCCTTCGGAACCGGGCGTCTGCCGGGTCCTGCTGCTGCGGCGTCCTGGTCATTGGAGGGCGGCGCAGCTTCGTCGACGTCCGGTGCCGCAGGGCGCTGGCCTTGCGCAGCACGAGGCTGGCCTTGAACGGTACCGGGCTGATCCGGCGCAGCGCCTCGCTCGCGAATTTGGCCAAGCTGCGTCAGATTCAATGCCTGTCCGGCGGCGAGCGCTGCGCCTTGCGCCGCGACCTGTCTCCTCGGATCGTTCGCCTTGCCAAGGGCGGGTCCTCTTCCACGTGCAGCCGGATCCGAGCGTGCGTTGATATCCGCTCCGTGCTGAATCAGGAACTGAACGGCGGCCGGATGGGCCTCGTCCGCTGCCCACATCAACGCCGTCGTTCCGCGCATGGTTTCCTTCGCGTTCACGTCGGCGCCATGGTCAAGCAGTATCTTCATCGCGTCCACATTGCCGGTGCGCGACGCCGTCATCAGAGGAGTCCTTCCGAGCGGGAGACGCTCGTTGGGATCGGCGCCGGCGGTTATGAGTGCCTGGATGATCGCGGCATCTCCGTTGACGCTTGCCAGCCAGAGCGGTGTGGCGCCTTCGCGGTTCGCGACCCTGACGTTGGCGCCCGCGCGAATCAGCATGTCCACCAATTCCTTGTCGCCACGGTACGCAGCCCAGTGAAGCGCAGTGGCACCATCGACTTGCGGCGCATTCACATCGGCGCGCTGCGCCAGCAACGTGCGGACGGCTGCCTTGTCTCCTCGCATCGCCGCGTCAGCGACGTCGTTTTTACCCGCTGCGACCGACGACGCCACCAGGAACACGAAGACGATCGAGCCGCAAAAAGCACAGCGGTGTGTACGGGTGTTCCTCACAAATCCTCCAGCCGCCCTGTGCTGTCGCCGATGCTGTCCTGATGAATATCGAACCTCTCCATCACGCTCAAGAGCAGATTTCCTGTCGGTACGGCCCTCGTCGGATACGCGAGATGACGCCCGCCTTTGAGCTTCCCGCTCGCGCCGCC
>DASXUA010000723.1:0-3775 GCA_036505095.1 Phycisphaerae bacterium | reverse complement strand
TCCGCCACGGCGGACGGGCTTGGCCCGCGGCGTGTCAAGGGACAGCGGCTCCGGCGCCGGTCTGTATTCGATTACCGCACTCGCGCGCTTGTGCCAAGATCCACGAGGCGCTGGATCCAGCCCGAGCGAACGCAGAAATTCTTAGTTGGAGGATAATAACCCATGAACCGCCATCAGATCGCTCTGTTCGGAAGCCTTGGCGCAGCAATTCTCGCGACCCCTCAGGCGCGGGACGCGCGCGCCCAATGCCAACCTCAGTGGCTCTCGGGCGACGGTATTCCCGGCGTGTACGGCTACGTCAAGGCGCTTACTACGTGGGATCCGGACGGCAACGGACCACAACCGCCGATGTTGGTTATCGGAGGCAAGTTTACGATTGCCGGAAATGCAGTCGCGACAAACGTAGCCGCGTGGGACGGTTCTGGGTGGCTCAATTTCGGAAACGGAATCCCGGGGAGTGGAGCTTGGGATGCGGTGTTGGCGTTGGCAAGTTTCGATGATGGTAGTGGACCCAAACTGTTGGCCGGAGGCAACTTCACGATCGCGAACGGTGCACCAGCAAATTACATCGCCCAGTGGACGGGCGCGCAGTGGGTTCACGTGGGAAACAGCACCAATGGAACTGTCAGCGCGCTGACGGTGGTCGATCTCGGAAGCGGGCCGGCGCTTTACGTTGCAGGAGGTTTTACCACGGCCGGCGGCGTTTCCGCCAATCGCATCGCCAAGTGGGACGGTACTGCTTGGTCGCCATTGGGAGCGGGATTGAGCGGTGGCGCCGATGCGCTCACCGTGTTCAACGATGGAAGCGGTCCCGCGCTCTACATCGGAGGAGCATTCACCAGCGCCGGCGGTGCGCCCGCGAACCGCGTGGCGAGGTGGGATGGCAGCAATTGGTCAGCAGTCGGAGAAGGATTTAGCAACAGCGAAGTGTTGTCCCTAACGGTTTTCGACGACGGTAGCGGACCGGCGCTCTTTGCGGGAGGCTCGTTCTGGATGATGGGGGGTGCAACGCTGAATCACATAGCGAAGTGGACCGGCACCAAGTGGGTCAACTTGGGAACCGGTGTTGATGGGGCGGTCAGCGCTCTGGCAGTGTTTGATGACGGTAGTGGGCCAGATCTGTATGCAGCGGGTAGCTTCTATTCCGCCGGAGGGGCATGGGCCAATCGTATAGCTAAATGGAATGGCGCCACTTGGTCATCCTTGGGAAGTGGTCTGGGAGACTTCGCAAGTGCTCTGGCGGTATTCGACGACGGCAGCGGGGCAAAACTCGTGGTGGGTGGGTATTTTGATGCGGCTGGCGGAGTTGGTGCCAGTCGCCTGGCCAAGTGGAATGGAATGAGCTGGTCGCAAGTGGGGACTGGAATGGCGGGCACCTCGCCCTCCGTCGAAGCACTAGTAGCCTTCAGCGATGCATCAGGCCCGGCGCTCTACGTGGGCGGCGGCTTTCTCAGCGCCGGCAGCACACCGGCCGCGCATGTAGCCAAGTGGAGCGGCACAGACTGGTCGCAATTGGGCTCGGGACTAAACGGAACTGTCGACGCATTGGCCAGCTTCGACGACGGAATTGGACCGCGGCTCTACGCCGGTGGCGCCTTCACCAGCGCGGGTGGAGCGCCGGCCAAGCACATAGCCGTCTGGGACGGTGCAAGCTGGCAGCCGCTGGGAGGTGGGATTGACCTTCTTGAGGAGCATGTAGCGAATGTTTTCGCTCTGACCACATTCTCAGCCGAACTTCTCGCAGGGGGGCGCTTCTCGGTCGCTGGCGACGTCGAGGCGTTCAATATCGCCCGTTGGAACGGAACGAGCTGGTCAGCAGTGGGAGCCGGGGTGCCCGGGCAGGCGTGGGTCTCGGCGTTGGCCGTATTCGACGACGGCGGCGGGCCAGCGCTCTATGCCGGCGGTTCCTTTGCTAATGCCGGAGAGGTGGCCGCGGCCAACATTGCCAGGTGGGACGGCGCGCAATGGTCGCCTGTGGGAGCCGGAGTAAACGGCTTAGTGTCCGCCCTCGCGGTATTCGACGACGGCAGCGGGCCGGCGCTCTACGCCGGTGGTGAATTCACCAGCGCCGGTGGAGCGGCGGCCGGCTGCATTGCTAAGTGGGATGGCGTGACTTGGTCCTCGCTCGGCCCCGGCGTCAATAGCAGCGTCCGAGCACTCGCGGTGTGGAACGATGGCGGTGGCCCGGCGCTCTATGTTGGTGGATCGTTCACGATGGCTGGCGCGGGGCCCGCGAGCTATCTCGCCAAATGGAGTGGTGCTGGTTGGTCAGCGATTGGGTCAGGACTCGGAGGAGTTGTCGAAGCGCTAACCAGCTTTGATGAGGGGGCCGGAGGACTGCTGTATGTCGGCGGCTGGTTCAATACCGCCGGCGGATCAATCTCGGCGCGCTGGGCGCGCTGGGGCTGCCTCTCCAACGCGCCGCTGGTGACGATCGCTTCGACGAATCCTCCGGCCGTCAGCCCCTATGGCGGTGGCGTCTTTCGCGATGTGCTGCAAGACACGACGAGAACCTATGTGCCGCAGGGGATTGGAGTGGCAGGCACGCCGAGCGAGGGGCCTTACAACTACTACGCTATCAGCGTGACGTTGAGCGGTACGCCATCGCTGACACCGACTCCCGCGAATGCTAGCGTGACGTGCACAGACATCTCGAGTTGGTTCGATTGTCCGCAAATCACCGGCATGAGTGGCAGCGGTCCTGGGCCGTATCTGATCAGCCTGAGCAATCCGACGCCCGCAGGCGAGTGCATCACATTCACCTTTCCCGGGACCAGTGCGGGTCAGAAGCTTCAGTATCAGGTGCTGCCGGGCGATGTGAATCTGGACGGCCAGGTCAGCACGCAGGATATCCTGACGCTCATCCAGCGCATCAACGACGGCACGGCCAGTCTGCCGGCGAATCGGGCACGCTACAACATCAACCGCAGCAACGAAACGGGCGGCGTGGTCGTCACCACGCAGGACCTGCTGCGCCTCGTTCAACTATTCAACGGCACCAACGCCACGCAGCCCTTCGCCGGCGCGACGGTGGCCGACTGCCCGTGATCCGGTGTAGGGAGCGCAGCAGCTCGGACATTTGCGTCCCTGCAGGAGAAAGTTATGAAGCGCTACCAACTGGGTGTTTCGGGGATCGTGAGCGCAATGCTCTTTGTGGCGACGCAACCGCCGTCCGCGCGCGGGCAGTGCGAACCGCAGTGGCTACCGGGTGAAGGAATCCCGGGCGTGAACGGGATCGTTTACGCCACAACCACGTGGGATCCGGACGGAGACGGGCCTCAACTGCCTCTGGTCGTCGTGGGCGGTAGTTTTTCGGTCGCAGGCGACGTGCTGGCTGCCAACGTCGCGGCTTGGGACGGAACCGAGGGTGTCGCGAGCCTGGGCACACGGAGCGTAACTGCCCTAACGGTCTTTGACGGCGAACTCATCGCGGGGGGTAACTTCACCGCTGTAGGCGGCGTGAGCGCCAACCGCGTTGCACGTTGGAACGGCTCGGCTTGGCAGCCGCTCGGGAACGGGGTCGGGGGCGTATGTGCTCTCGCCATCTACAATGAAGAACTCATTGCCGGAGGCTATTATGCCATCACCCGCTGGGACGGGACTGCGTGGCTAACCCTTGGCATGGGCCTGACCGGCACCGTGCGTGCACTTACCCCCTACGCTGACCAATTGCTCGTGGGCGAGACCGCCGCGATGGCAGCCGGCGTTTGTGGTGGACAGCCGCTGGACCTCCGATGGCGCAAGGACGGCGTACCGCTGAGCCACGGAGACAACA
>DASXUA010000722.1:0-1694 GCA_036505095.1 Phycisphaerae bacterium | reverse complement strand
CCCGGCGGCTCGGGTGCCAGCGAACTGACACGCGTGCTGGGCCGCGGCGGTTCCACTTCGCGGATGATGCGGCGCATTTCGTCGAACCCGGCGCTGAGGAGCTGCTGCGGGTCGAAGGGCGGCGTGCCGGTCAGCAGCTCGTACAACAGCACGCCCAGCGAGTAGATGTCGCTGCGCGTGTCCACGTCCAGGTCCGACATGCCGGCCTGCTCGGGGCTCATGTAAGCCGGCGTGCCGATGAGCTGTCGCCATTCGGTATGGATTGTCTTTTCCGTCAGCCGTCCGCCGGTAGCCTTGACGATGCCGAAGTCGATCACCTTCACGACTGGCTTGTCGTCGTGCCGGCTGACCAGCACGTTAGAAGGCTTCAGGTCGCGATGAATGATCCCCTTCTGATGCGCGTGCTGCACGGCGTGGCACACGTCGGTGAACAGCGCCAGCCGCTCGCGCAAGGGAACGCGCTGATCATCGCAATACTGCGTGATCGGCACGCCCCGCACCAGCTCCATCACGAAGTACGGCCGGCCCGTGTCGGTGGCGCCGGCGTCGAAGACCTTGGCGATGTGCGGATGGTCCATCATCGCCAGCGCCTGCCGCTCGGCCTCGAAGCGCGCGATCACCTGCCGCGTATCCATGCCCAGCTTGATGACCTTGATGGCCACCTTGCGGCGGACCGGCTCCTTCTGCTCCGCCAGATAGACCGTACCGAAACCCCCTTCGCCGATGGGCTCCAGCAGTTTGTACGGGCCGATCACGGCGCCTGTGGTTTCGGCCCCGTGGCTGTCAGACGTATCACCCGCGGTTCCCAGCGGAAAGGTCGGGCTGGTCAGGAACTCGCCGGCCTCATCGAGATCGCGCAGCAGTTCCTCAACCTGCCGGCGCAGCTCGGCGTCGCCCCGGCATTCAGCCTCCAGACCGGCCGCGCGCCCTTCAGGCGGCAGGCGACGAACCACGTCGAAGACTGCCTTTATGCGCTGGCCAGTTTGAGCATCCATGGGGAGCTCCTCGCCGATTATCCCGCGCCTAGCTCCCGCATCAGGCGATAAAGCCTGGCGCGGGCGTAGGCCCATTCGCGATCGACGGTGCTGGGCGACACGCCCAGGGCGGCCGCCACAGCGTCTCCGCTCATTCCCGCGAAGAACCGCAGCCGCACGATCCGGGCGGCCTCGGCGTCCTGCTCTTCAAGGCGACGAAGCGCTTCGTCCAGCATCAGGATTTCTTCGGGATCCTGCTCCGCGTCCGCCAGATCGAGCAACTGGATGGGCACACGCCGGGCCGGGCGGCCTTCCGCGTCCCCGCCGCGCTTCAGCCGGCCTCGCGAGCGCGCGTGGTCGATCAGGATCCGCCGCATGCCCTCGGCAGCCGCCAGGAAGAAGTGCGCCCGATCCTGCCAGGGGACTTCGCGATCGCCGGCCAGTCGCAGCCACACCTCGTGGACCAGCGCCGTCGCGCCCAGCGTGTGCTCGCGACGTTCCTGTTTCATGTGCTGCTGCGCGATTCGCCGAAGCTGGTCATAAACCAGCGTGAAAAGCTCGTCGGCCGCCGCACGGTCGTCCGGGACCTGCTGCAACAAGCGCGTAACGTGCTCCGGGGCGACCGGATTCATGCTTTTCCCTCGCGTCCAGGTAATCCGCCAGTTTACCGGGCGCGGACTGGAAATTCACCTGGCGCGCCCTCGGAACGCGCCGCTGACC